>DASQTM010000241.1:0-2338 GCA_035641875.1 Microvirga sp.
GCGTGCAGGATGTGGCGGTCAACCTTGCCACGGAACGCGCCCAGGTCTCCGTCACGCCGGGCACCCGGCCGGACCTCGTGCTGAACGCCATCCGGGAGGCGGGCTACGAGCCGCAGGAGGAGCGCGCGGATCTCTCGATCCATGGCATGTCCTGCGCCTCCTGCGTGGGACGGGTGGAGCGGGCGCTGAACGCCGTGCCCGGCGTGCTGGGCGCCTCCGTCAATCTCGCCACCGAGCGGGCGCAGGTGCGCTATGCGGGCGGCGCGGACGTGCTGGCCTCCGTCATCGCCGCGGCCGGCAAGGCGGGCTATCCCGCCGAGCCGGTGCGCACGGATGCTGCTCGGGACGACCGGGAGAAGGAAGCCCGCGCGGCGGAACTCACCCGCCTGCAACGCTCCCTGATCGTGGCCGCCATCGCGACCCTGCCGCTGCTCGTGTTCGAGATGGGCTCCCACCTGTTCGACGACCTGCACCATTACCTGGCTGGCAATTTTGGCGAGAACACCATCAAGCTCATCAGCTTCGTGCTGGCCAGCATCGTTCAATTCGGCCCCGGCCGGGTCTTCTACCAGAAGGGCTGGCCCGCCCTGATGCGCGCCGCGCCGGATATGAACTCCCTCGTCATGCTGGGCACCAGCACGGCCTACGGCTACTCGGTGGTGTCCACCTTTGCGCCGTCCCTGCTGCCCATGGGCATGGACTACACCTATTACGAGGCCGGCGCGGTCATCGTCACCCTGATCCTGCTCGGGCGCTATTTCGAAGCCCGGGCCAAGGGACGGACCGGGGACGCGATCCGGCGGCTCATGACCCTTCAGGCGAAAACCGCCCGGCTCGTCCGGGACGGGCAGGAGCAGGATGTCCCAATCGAGGCCGTGCGCGTCGGCGACATGGTGGTGGTGCGCCCTGGCGAGCGCGTGCCGGTGGACGGGGAGGTCGTGTCCGGCTCGTCCTTCGTGGACGAATCCATGATCACCGGCGAGCCGATCCCCTCCCAGAAGAATGCAGGAGCCACCGTAGTTGGCGGCACCGTGAACAAGACCGGGTCGTTCCAGTTCCGCGCCGCAAAGGTAGGGCGGGACACCATGCTGGCGCAGATCGTGCGCACGGTGGAGGCCGCCCAGGGCGCCAAGCTGCCGATTCAAGCCATGGTGGACAGGATCACCATGTGGTTCGTTCCTGCGGTCATGGCCCTTGCGGCCGTCACGTTCCTGATCTGGCTGGTCTTCGGCCCCGAGCCGGCGCTGAGCTTTGCGCTCGTCAATGCGGTGGCGGTGCTGATCATCGCCTGCCCCTGCGCCATGGGACTGGCGACCCCCACCTCCATCATGGTCGGCACCGGCAAGGCGGCGGAGCTGGGCATCCTGTTTCGCCGAGGCGAGGCCCTTCAGGCCCTGCGGGGCGCCAGGATCGTGGCTCTCGACAAGACCGGAACCCTCACCAAGGGTCGCCCCGAACTCACCGACTTGCAGGTGGCCGAGGGCTTTTCGGAGAACGACGTCCTGAGCCTCGTCGCGTCCGTCGAAACCCGCTCCGAACATCCCATCGCCCAAGCCATCGTGGCGGAGGCCCGCCGCCGCGGCCTTGCCCTGGCGGAGCCCGAGACCTTCGAGGGCAAGCCTGGCTTTGGCGTCGTAGCCAAGGTCGGCGATCGTGAGGTCGTGGTTGGGGCCGACCGGCTCATGCGCCAGGAGGGCCATGATCTCGGGGTTTTCGCCGGGGCCGCGGAGCGCTTGGCCGGGCAGGGTAAGTCCCCGCTCTATGCCGCGGTGGACGGACGCCTCGCCGCGATTGTCGCCGTGGCGGATCCGGTCAAGGAGACGACTCCCGCGGCCTTGCAGGCCCTGCGCGACCTGGGATTGCGGATTGTGATGATCACCGGCGATAACCGCCGCACCGCCGAGGCCATCGCCCGTGCCCTGGGGGTGGACGAGGTCATTGCGGAGGTTCTGCCCGCTGACAAGGCCGATGTGGTCAAGCGCCTGCAGAGCGGCGGCGCAGGGGTGGCCTTCGTGGGCGACGGCATCAACGATGCGCCGGCTCTCGCGCAGGCCGATGTGGGCCTTGCCATCGGCACGGGAACCGACATCGCCATCGAGAGCGCGGACGTGGTTCTCATGTCGGGGGACCTGCGCAACGTGCCCAACGCCATCGCCCTCTCTCAGGCGACCATCCGCAACATCGGCCAGAACCTGTTCTGGGCCTTCGGCTACAACGCGGTGCTGATCCCGGTGGCGGCGGGCGTGCTCTACCCGTCCTTCGGGATCCTCCTTTCGCCGATGGTCGCAGGGCTTGCCATGGCCCTCTCCAGCGTGAGCGTTCTTAGCAATGCCCTGCG
>DASQTM010000242.1:0-4028 GCA_035641875.1 Microvirga sp.
ACCCGAACGGGTCCATGCCCTTGCGGGCCGCCATCAGGGCGCCGCTGAGCGCGAAGACGGCGACGCCGATGGTCTCGAAGGGGAGGCTGCCAAAAAACGCCACTTAGGAGGCGGCAGAGGGATTGTCCGCGGTCTCCGGGCCGGAATCGTTGGCGGCGGCGGCCTTGGGGCCGCCCTTGGCGACGCCCACCAGGGCCGGGCGCAGCACGCGCTCGCCGATCACGTAGCCGGACTGGACCACCTGCACCACCGTGCCGTTGGGCACCTCGGGGTTGGGCACCTCGAACATGGCCTGGTGCAGATTGGGGTCGAACTTCTGGCCCTGCGGTTCGAGCTTCTTCACCCCGTGGCGCTCCAGGGTCTTGAGAAGGTCGCGCTCGGTCAGATCGATGCCTTCGATCAGCCCCTTGAAGGCGCCCTCGGCGGATCGGCTCGCTTCGGCCGGCACGCTCTCGATGGCGCGGCGCACGTTGTCGGCCACGTTCAGCATGTCGCGGGCGAAGTTCGCCACCGCGTAGGTGCGGGCGTCGGCCACCTCGCGCTCCGTGCGGCGGCGCAGGTTCTCCATGTCGGCCATGAGGCGCAGGAGCTTGTCCTTCAGATCCGCCTTTTCGGCCTCGAGAACGGCGACCGGATCGGCCTCGGGCGCGGAGGCGGCCTCATGGAGGGCCTCCGGAGCGGAATCGGCCTGCGGGTTCATGGTCTGGTGTTCCGTGTCGTTCGGATTCATGGTCGATCAACTGAAGCTGAGGAGGAAGGTTCGGGGCACATATCAGGTGCCCGGGCCCACAAATCAAGCGCTGCGGCGCTGGAACGGCTCCGCCTCCTCCCCCTTGAACACGTCCAGAAGCGTGCGGGTGATGGTGGCCTGGCGGCCCGCATGGGTCACTTTCGTGCCCGTCAGGTCGGTCACGTAGAACACGTCCACCGCCTTTTCGCCGAAGGTGACGATGTGAGCCGAGGCGATGTTGAGGTTGAGCTTTCCGAGCGCCGTGGTGAGGTCGTAGAGCAGGCCGGGCCGGTCGAGGCCGGAGATCTCGATCACCGTCTGGCGGCTCGACAGGGAATTGTCGATGGTGACCTCGGGCGGCACGTGGAACGCCTTCGAGGGCGGCTTCGACGGGCGCTTGCCGTCCACGAGGTCGGCGATCTTCACCTCGCCCTTCAGGGCCCGCTCGATGGCCTTGGCCACCCGCTCGGCCCGGCGCAGCTCGTCCTCGTCCCGGTCGAAGGCGCGGGAGAGCACGATGGTGTCGAGCGCCATGCCGTCCGTGGTGGTGAAGACCTGGGCATCGACGATGTTGCCTCCCGCCGCCGCGCAGGCGCCGGTCACGATGGCGAGCAGGCGCGGATGGTCCGGCGACAGGACCGTGAGTTCCGTCACGCCCTGAAACTGATCGGTTTCGTAGGCCGTGTGCACGGTGCGCCCGGCCTTTTCGGCGTCCCGCACGAAGCGCGCCTGCTTCAGGCGGCGCGCTTCGTCGGTCTTGAGCCAATAGGCGGGGGTGTGGCGGCCAGCATAGGCGTCGAACTCGTCCGCCGACCACTCCGGCAGCTCGCCCCGCAGCTGCTCCTGGGCCAGGCGCACCCGCTCCGAGCGGGCGAGATCGACCCCGCCGCCGCCCAGAACCACCTCGGTCTCGTGGTAGAGGGTGCGCAGGAGCTGCCCCTTCCAGCCGGTCCAGGTGCCCGGACCCACCGCCTTGATGTCGGCGATGGTGAGCACGAGCAGCAGCTTCAGGCGCTCCATGGTCTGCACCACCTCGGCGAAGCTCCTGATGGTGGCGGGGTCCGAGAGGTCGCGGCTCTGCGCGGTGTTGGACATGAGCAGGTGGTGCCGGACCAGCCAGGCCACCGTCTCCGTCTCCGCGTCGGTGAGGCCGAAGCGCGGGCCGAGCTTGCGGGCGATGGCCGCGCCGGCCTCCGAATGATCCTCCGGCCGCCCCTTGGCGATGTCGTGCAGGAACACCGCTACATAGAGGGCGCGGCGGTTGCGGATCGTGTGGAAGATCTGGTTCGCCAGGGGATGCTCGCCGCCGAGACGACCGGCCTCGATCTCGGTGAGCACGCCGATGGTGCGGAGCAGGTGCTCGTCCACCGTGTAGTGGTGATACATGTTGAACTGCATCATCGACACGATGCGGCCGAAATCCGGGACGAACCGCCCGAGCACGCCCGCCTCGTTCATGAGCCGCAGCACCACCTCCGGCGCGTTCCTGGACGTGATGATCTCGAGAAAGAGCTTGTTGGCCTCCGGGTCGTTGCGCAGGCTCGGGTTGACCAGCTTCAGCGAGCGGGTGGCGAGCCTCGTGGCGTCGGGATGGATCGGCAGGTTGTGCCGGTCCGCGAGCCAGAACAGACGGATCAGGTTCACCGGATCGCTCTCGAAGGTCTGGTCGCTGCGCACGTTGATGCGGTCGTTGTCGATGGTGAAGTCTTCGCCCGCAATCGCCCCACCGCGCCGCCGCCGAAAGCGCCCGAACATCCGATCGAGAACCGGGCGCCGCTTCGCCTGGCGGGCCTCGAGCTCGGCGCACACGATGGCGGTGAGATCCCCCACATCCTTGGCGATGCGAAAGTAAGCCTTCATGAACCGCTCGACCCCCGACAGGCCGCTGCGGCCGGCAAAGCCGATGCGCTCGGCAATGGCGCGCTGCAGGTCGAAGCTCAGGCGCTCTTCGGCCCTGCCGGTCACGAAGTGCAGGTGGCAGCGCACCCGCCAGAGAAACTCCTCGCACAGCTCGAAGAGCCTGAACTCCTCCGGGGTGAACAGGCCGGCCTTCACGAGCTGCTCGGGCTCCCTCACCCGGTAGACATACTTTGCGATCCAGAACAGGGTGTTGAGATCGCGCAAGCCGCCCTTGCCGTCCTTCACGTTGGGCTCGACCACGTAGCGGGACGTGCCGGCCTTGGCGACCCGGGCGTCGCGCTCCTTCAGCTTGGCGTCGACGAAATCGGCCGCCGAGGTGGCGACGATCTCCTTGTCGAACCGCTCCACCAGGGCGCCGAAGAGATCCCGGTCGCCGAACAGGAAGCGGGCTTCCAGAAGCGAGGTGCGGATCGTCATGTCGGCAGCCTCGCGGATGCAATCCTGCACCGAGCGGGTCGCGTGCCCGACCTTGAGCTTCAGGTCCCACAGCACATAGAGCATCGCCTCGACGACGCTCTCGCTCCAGGCGGTCTGCTTGTAGGGCAGGAGAAACAGCAGGTCGACGTCGGAGCCGGGCGCCAGGGTTCCGCGCCCGTAGCCGCCCGTCGCCACCACGGCGAGGCGCTCCCCGAGGGACGGGTTGTCCGCAGGATAGAGATGCCGGACCACCGCGTCGTGCACCATGCGGACAAGCTCATCCATCTGCCCGGACAGATACCGGGCGCAGGCCAGGCCATTCTGATGTTCGAGCAGCTGAGCTTCGGCCTCCGCCCTTCCCTCGTCGAGAAAGAGCTTGAGGGCGGGCACCAGCCTGGCGCGCAGGGCGCCGGAATCCCGGAGCGGCTGGGCGCCGAGGGCCGTCAGGATGGTTTCGGGGCGATGCGTCGGCATGGGGCAACCGTATGAGGATTCCCCTGGCTTATCACTTCATCCCGGCTTCGCCCATGGTCGAACGGGCGGGCATTCGTCGCAGCGGATGTTTCGTTCTTTTTAAGACACAACGTTTGACATCAGAGACGCCGGGTTCTATAAAAAGAACACGCGCCGATTTGAGCTAGCAGCTTGCGGGCGCGAAACAAGTGCAGCTAAAGCGCCGGGCGTCCGGGGCCTCCAGGTCCAGGATCCCATGCGCCGGAACATGGGACTAGACAATAATGAGCCTGACCCGCCGTCTCCTCCTCGCCGCCTCCCTCGCCACCGGCCTTGCGTCCCTGACCACCGCCGCCTCGGCCCAGGTGAAGGAGATCAAGATCGACTTCGCCACCTACAACCCGGTCAGCCTCGTCCTCAAGGACAAGGGTTTTCTCGAAAAGGCCCTGGAGAAGGACGGCATCAAGGTCCGCTGGGTGCAGTCGCTCGGCTCCAACAAGGCCCTCGA
>DASQTM010000243.1:0-2693 GCA_035641875.1 Microvirga sp.
AGAGCCCGTCCGAAAAAGGTTGAGTGGTTGGGATGGGGGTGATTCCAGGAGGGTGCTGAAGCCTTCCTGGACCCGCGATGTGGACCCCAACCACTCGGCGGCAGCATAGCCGCGACGACCTGCGTTATGAAACCGATTTGACCGATGCCGAATGGGCTGTGATCGCCCCGCTCCTGCCTGCCCCGTGCAGGCGCGGTCGGCCCCGCACGTGCCTGCGCGCAATCGTGAATGCCATCTTCTACGTCCTGCGCGGCGGGATCACATGGCGGCTCCTGCCCAGCGATTTGCCGCCCCGCAGCACGGTCTTTGGCTGGTTCAGCCTGTGGCGCGATACTGGCGTGTTCGAGACCATGAACCACCTGCTGGTCATGGCCGACCGAGAGCGGGTCGGGCGCGAGGCATCGCCCAGCGCCGCCGTGCTCGACAGCCAGAGCGTCAAGACTACCGAGAGCGGGGGGCCTCGGGGCTATGACGCGGGAAAGAAGGTGAAAGGGCGCAAGCGGCAGGCGATGGTGGACACGGACGGACGCGCTCTCGTCCTGGAGCCCCAGCCCGCAAACATCCAGGACCGGGATGGCGCGCCTGTGGTGCTGCGCCTGTCCCGCCGCTCGTTCCCGTTCATTGCCAAGGCGTTCGCCGACATGGGCTTTGCCGGGGACGGACCTGCCAACGCGACCTGCATCACCATCGAGATCGTCAAGAAGCCGCCCGATCAGGTCGGCTTTGCGGTTCACCCCCGCCGGTGGGTGGTCGAGAGGTTCTTCGCTTGGATCAGCCGCAATCGGCGGCTGTGGAAGGACCCGGAGGCAACCCTCGCCTCGGCCAGAGCCTTCCTCTATGCCGCCTCCGCGATGCTCCTCATCCGCCGATTGGCCCGAGCTTCATGAATTCCGGTCCGGACTCTCAGGTGGCGGCCCGTTTCCTCATCCCCTTCGAGGCCGAGTCCCTGGCTTCCAAGCACAGACCCGGGCACGGCCATTGACCCAGCAGCCGCCCTTGGACTCCGCAGGCCGTGCAAACGGCCCCCGCGCGGTGACGCCTTAGGATTGCCTTGAGCGTCACCAGGGCTGCTGCCACTCTGTCCCATCTCAGGGCAGGAGGCCTCCGCATGAGTGAGAGCGCGGCCAGCTTCGTCGGCGATATACCCGAGGAGTACGATCGGGGCCTGGGTCCCATCATCTTCGCCGACTTCGCAATCGACATGGCGCGCCGCGTCGCGGCCGCCGGCCCAATGCGGGTGCTGGAGACGGCAGCGGGTACCGGCATTGTCACCCGCCTGCTGCGCGACCTCCTGCCTGCCGAAGTGCACTTGACCGCAACTGACCTCAACGCGCCCATGCTCGCCATTGCGAGCGGCAAGTTCCGGCCAGAAGAGCGGGTCGAATTCCGCACCGCTGATGCTACCGCGCTCTCGTTCCCGGATGGTGCCTTCGATGCCGTAGCCTGCCAGTTCGGTGTCATGTTCTTCCCCGACAAGGATGCCTCATTCCGCGAGGCCCGCCGCATACTCGCTCCGGGCGGTCGCTACGTGTTCAGTGTCTGGGACGCGCACCAGCGCAACTCCTTCGGGCGGATTGCGCACGAGGTGGCGGCCTCCTTCTTCCCTGCCGACCCACCGGGCTTCTACGCTGTGCCGTTCGGCTACTATCACATCGACCCGATCAAGGAGGCGCTACTCGAAGCAGGCTTCGGCGGCATCCGGATCGACATCGTCTCTCTGGAGAAGGAAATCCCGAGCGTCGCAGCCTTCGCGCGAGCGCTGGTCTTTGGCAACCCGCTGGTCGAGCAGGTCAGGGTGCGAGACGGCGAGCCGGGTCGCGTTGCGGAGGCGTTGACCGGAGCCTTACGGCGGGAGTTCGGCACTGATCCTGGTCGGATGGTTCTCCAGGCGATCGTCTTCGAGGCTGCGCGTGGGCTGGAGGATGGATCCTGACGAACTAATGTCCGATATGGGCCATTCATTGCCGCCTCTGTCATGCTCCTCACCCGGCGATTGGGCCGGACACCATGATTTCCGGACGGACTCTTGGGCGGGATGCACCTGAAACGGCTGCCCCTCCTGCCTCGTCATAGATGGCACCGCACAAGGCGGGTGGGCGAGCCACCACCAGAGTAGGCAGGGGGTTAGTTGGACCGCACACCGCACCTCAGGGCGAGCGAGATCAGGACCTGTACTCGTTGAGCAGCTTGCGTCCGGCGTTGGTGATCGCGAGGCGGGCCGGTCGTTCCGCCACGCGCCGAACCGCGCCGGTGCTGACCAAGGCATTCAGCGCATCCGTCAGGGCACGAAAGCTCAGGCGGGATCGCATGGCAGCCTCAAGCTCCTTGAACGGAACACCCGCCTCGCCGTGCTGGGCGGCTAAGCCGTCCACAGCCTCCAGAACGGTCACACTCTGAAGGGTATCGGGTCGTGAGGCGCGGGGCCGCATGTACCCACACTGGGGTCGAACAAGCGCCCATGTCCAGACCGAGCACGTCGGCGAGCTTGCGGGTCGAGGTCCACGTGGTCCAGATCCCGGCGAAGAAGGCGAGCGGCAGGGTGTCGTCGAAGGCGAACCATACTGGCTCGAAGCGGCCATCGGGCAGCTTGTCGTTCTCCGAGAAGGAGGTGAACGGCACGAGGCAGCGGGACGGCGGACCGAGCCAGCGCCGCCAGTGCGGTGAGCCGACGTTTCGAATGTTGGTGACGCCCT
>DASQTM010000244.1:0-3282 GCA_035641875.1 Microvirga sp.
AGGCCGCCTTCCATCTCGATGATAAAGGCTGCAACCCGGCCGTCGGCGTCAAGGATGACATCCTCGATCTCGCCCACATCCTGGTTGTCGGCGCCAAAGACACTCTGGCCGATGAGATCGGAAATGCGCAGGACGCCCTGGGTCTGCTGGGTGATGAACGGCGTACCGGTGGGTCCGGACCCCACCGAGCCCGTCGGAGCCTGCGCGTTGCTGGCTGGCGGAGCCGGGGTCTGGGCCAGAGCCGCGGAGGCCAGCAGGGTGGAGCAGAGCAGGCCGGCTGCAACCAGATTCATTCTCATCGACGATCTCCCGGATATGCGCTTAAGTCCTGGGGCTAACGCAACGGGAGCAGCCTGGTTCTGGCAAAATTCGATCAGATGAGGCGAAGGCCCTTCAGGCTCGCATGGCCCTCGCGCCCGACGATGATGTGATCGTGGATGGTGATCCCCAAGGGCTTGGCCACGTCGATGATCTCGCGGGTCATCTTGATGTCGGCGGGAGAGGGCGTCGGGTCGCCCGAGGGGTGGTTGTGGACCAGGATCAGGGCCGAGGCCGACAATTCCAGCGCTCGCTTCACCACCTCGCGCGGGTAGACCGGGGTGTGGTCGACGGTGCCCGATTGCTGCACCTCGTCGGCGATGAGGGCGTTGCGCTTGTCGAGGAAGAGCAGGCGGAACTGCTCCTTGTCCATGAAGGCCATGGCGGTGCGGCAATAGTCGAGCACGGAGTTCCAGGAGGACAGGACCGGCCTTTTCGCCACCTCTCCCCTGGCGAGGCGGCGAGCGGAGGCTTCCACCACCTTGAGGTCGGTCACCACGCTCTCGCCGATGCCGTCCACCTCCATGAGCCGGGCCGGGGAGGCCGCCAGCACCTCGGCGAAGGTGCCGAAGCGCCGGAGCAGCTCCTTGGCGATAGGCTTCACGTCCCGGCGCGGGATGGAGCGGAAGAGCACGAGTTCGAGCAATTCGTAATCGGGAAGCGGGTCGCCGCCCACCTCCATGAAGCGGGCTCGCAGCCGGTCGCGGTGACCGTGGTAATGGGGCGTGTCGTCGGCGCCGCTCATGCGGAGGCGGCAGGCTTGTCCAGCCCCTTGGGCGAGAAGGTGAAGACCTCGACGCCGGTTCCCGTCACGCCGACCATGTGCTCGAACTGGGCCGAGAGGGAGCGGTCGCGGGTCACGGCGGTCCAGCCGTCGGAGAGCACCTTCACCTGGGGGCGGCCCAGGTTGATCATGGGCTCGATGGTGAAGAACATGCCGGGCTTCAGCTCCACGTTGTAGGCCGGCTCCACGTAATGGAGGATCGTCGGCGAATCGTGGAAGACCTTGCCGATGCCGTGGCCGCAGAAGTCCCGCACCACCGAGCAGCGCTCCGCCTCCGCATAGGATTGGATGGCTGCGCCGATGTCGTTGGTGGTGGCTCCCGGACGCACCGCGGCGATGCCGCGCAGGAGGCATTCGTAGGTGATCTCGCACAGGCGCTGGGCCCGGCGCGGCACCTCGCCCACATAGTACATGCGGCTCGAATCCCCATGCCACCCGTCGAGGATCAGGGTGACGTCCACGTTCATGATGTCCCCCTCGCGCAGGGGCTTGTCGTTGGGGATGCCGTGGCAGACCACATGGTTGATCGAGGTGCAGATCGTCTTGGTGTAGCCGCGGTAATGCAGGCAGGCCGGATAGGCGCCATGGTCGCGGATGAACTCGAAGGCCAACCGGTCGAGGAAATCGGTGGTTACGCCCGGTTTCACATGCCCAGTGAGCATGTCGAGGCATTCGGCCGTCATGCGGCCCACGCGCCGCATGGCCTCGAAGGCCTCCGGCCCATGGAGCGGGATTTCGGCGGATCGCTTGCGCTCGATAACGTCGGTCTCGGTCATCGTCAGTCCCTGGATGCAATGCCCGAATGTAAGGATCGGCGCGCGCGACGCAAGCCGTGACCCCGGCCCGACTTGCGATTAACGCCCGGGGGTGTCATGAGCACGGCCATTCATTTCATTCTATGGCTTTGGACTTGGCGATTATGAACGATTCCCGCCCCTTCGGCTCCTACGCGCCTTCCGGCTTCGCCCGGTGGGTGATCGAGCGCACGCGGGTCATGCCGGCGGGCTGGGTCGGGCGCAAGCTCGCCCTGATGATGCGCCACCTCGCGGCCCATTCCCTGAAGGGGCTGCCCCTCGACATGGAGACGTTCGGCGTCCGGATGCGCCTCCATCCCTACAACAACATCTGCGAGAAGCGGATCCTGTTCACGCCACAGTATTTCGACGCGCAGGAGCTCGAAATCCTGGCCGGCAGGATCCGGGAAGGCTTCGCCTTCGTGGATGTAGGGGCGAATGTGGGCTGGTACTCGCTTTACGTCGCCCGGAAAGCGGGACCCTCTTCCCGGATCCTGGCCGTCGAGCCGCAGCCCGACATCTTCGACCGGCTCACCTACAACATCCGCCAGAATCCCTTCGGCACGGTGAAGGCCGTCGCCTGCGCGGTCGCCGACAAGCCCGGGGAGCTGACCCTGTTCGTCGACCCCAAGAACAGGGGCGAATCGAGCGTGAAGATCGTGGGCTCCAGCCAGATGGATGCCATCCGGGTGCCGGCCGTGACCCTGCTCGACCTCCTCAAAGGGGAGGGCTTTACCCGCCTCGACGCGATCAAGCTCGACGTGGAGGGGGCCGAGGACCTGATCCTCGACCCGTTCTTCCGCGACGCGCCGGCCTCGCTGCACCCGTCGCTCCTCATCATCGAGGACGCCCGGGACCGCTGGCAGAGCGACCTGCCGAAGCTCCTGAAAAGCCGTGGCTATCGGCAGATCCTCCGGACCAAGATGAACCTGGTCTTCGAGCGGGCTTGAGGTCGCTCACCGGGGCGTGACGATCTCCACCGGCCGGTCGATCACGACCTCTTGGGGCGAGATGCGGCAGATATAGGCATAGGACTCCACCCCGGCCGCCAGGGCGTGGCGGAAGGCTTTGTCGTAGGCCGGGTCGATGTCGCGGGCGACGTCGAAGCGGTTGGCATTCATCTGGATCACATAGACCAGGGCGGCTCTGGCTCCCGCGGCGGCCATGTCGGCGAGCTCATAGAGGTGCTTGGCGCTGCGGGCGGCCACGCAATCCGGGAATTCCGCAAACCCCGCCTCGCGCATCAGGTGGCAGTTCTTCACCTCCAGGTAGCAGGGCGGCTCCCCGGCCTTTTCCAGCAGGAAGTCGACCCGGCTGTTCCGGCCGTACTTGACCTCCGGCCTGACCCGCTCGTAGCGCGAGAACGGCTCGAGCCGCCCGTCGCGG
>DASQTM010000245.1:0-3003 GCA_035641875.1 Microvirga sp.
GAAGCGACCGTGAAGGTCCACATCAAAGCCATCCTGCGCAAGATCGGGGCGGCCAACCGCACCCAGGCCGCCATGTGGGCCACGACCCACCTGCCCACGACCGGCGGATCCTCCCTGAGAACCTGACCGAAGGAATTTGAAGGTCGGGTGTGTGATGCCGGGATGATTCGGACCGGAGAGTGTCCTCCGAGGAGCGGTCGGCCGCTGAGTCGGGCTTGAAGCCGGCCGGCAGGCGCAGCTTGGACATGGAATCGCTGCCTGCGGGATCAAAGCGAACCTTCACCGCGGGCAGAAATCTTCCGGTCCTGGCTCATGCCCTCATTCCTCCATGGAGTCGCATCGGCCGACTCCTCATCAGCGCCGCGGCGTCCGGGCTCCTGTCAAGCAATGCCCGTCACCAGGCGGGACTTTTGGCCCAGAGCAGCCGCGCGCTCTCAAGCGCACGGGTGCGATCGCCGGTGCGAAGCCGATCCTCGATGTTCTCCACGACACAGTCGAGGGAGATGTCGGTCAGACGCTGGATCCCGCCATGGTAGGCCGCCTCGGCGTCCGAACGATACGTACAGGTTGGTCGGCACGGAATCGGGCTCGTCATTGTGCCGAACCGCCGGGGTTGCGCGATTCGGATTGAGCTTCATGACGCGGTTGGCGATGGACAGCGAGGGGTACCGGTCGGCGATGAGATAGACCGCAAGGGCCGCCGCGACGACCCAGAGCGCATTGACCTGCTCGCCGCGCTCAATGGCGATTATTTCCAAGAGGGCCGTGTTCCGGCGTAGGGATAGCATCGGTCTCGATGAAGGGTGAGGCCGAAACATTCGCCGAGTTTGCAGATCGCGTCCTCATGGTCGGGGTAGGGGTCGCGGTTCTCGGGGCCGACGATGATGATCCTGAAAGTCATGTCCTGCCGACCGCACGGCGGAAGCATCGCGGTGGCCAGGGCGCTTCCCTCCCCATCGCGCAAGGTCAGGAACATCGGCATGGTTCGCTGAACATGGCTCTTGAGACCGATATCCTGCTCGATGAAAGAGCTGGAAATCGACTTGTAGCTCCCTGTTGCCGCTTCCCAAGCTTGGCGGAAATACTTTTCGACCGCGTGTCCCATGACATGCGATTCGAGGGCGGCTTCCCCCTCGGTATCGATTCGAAACCAGATCTTCTGCCCTGGGGCGTCACAGATGAATTGCATACTCCGTCAACGCGGAAGTCCAGTCATAGATCGAGGCCCTTGCACGTTCAGCCGCCTTTCGCCAGGAAATGTATTGCCGGTGCTGCTCCAACAGGAGCGGGATCGGCGCCCCGCACGACATCAATGGGCTCAGCCGACCCCAGACCATCGCTGCGACAAGCTCGGGCAAATGTGGTTTGATGCGACGATGAGGAACCCAGTTTGAACGGCTGGGGCTCGGATCGGCCATGTGCGCCGGACAACCTTCTCAGGGGCCGGGGCGGAATGGAACGCGTAGCCCGAGGCGTCGGCTGAGAGCAGCAGGGAGCTCTTATGGACAGTTTGGACGCATTGGCCGAGAGGCTGCTCAAGGAGCATGACGGCAGGGTTTCGTTCACCTCGGTGGCGCGGGCGGCAAAGGTCCCTAGCGTCGGTCAGGCTTATGACATCCAAGATCTCTATGTTCAGAAACTGCTGACCCGTGAGGGGGCCGCGCCCGCGGGATACAAAATCGGACTGACGTCCCCGCGCATGCAGGAGATGTGCGGCATCGGGCATCCCATCGCGGGTGTGATCTTCGACACCCGGATCCATGCGTCAGGCCTGTCGGCGTCCCTGGCCGGGCACGTTCATCTCGGGGTCGAGTTCGAAATCGGAGTTCGCCTGGGGCGAGACATGATCGCAGGAGACCTCCCGCGAGATGTCTCAGAGGTCGAAGAATGGGTTGCCGGCATCTGTCCGGCCCTGGAATTGGTCGAAGACCGCCACGCGGATTATCGGGATCTCGACGTTCTCTCCCTGATCGCGGACAACTCCTGGAATGCCGGGGCGGTCCTGGGGCCGTTCGTGACGGAATGGCCGGATCTGGCGTCGATCCCGGGCGTGGTCGAGCAGGACGGAGCTCGGATCGACAATGGGCTGGGGCGGGAGGTCCTGGGCCATCCCTTCGAGCCGCTCTTATGGCTCGCCCGTCACCTCGCCGAGCGGGGAGGGGCTCTGAAAGCCGGGCAGATCGTGCTGACCGGAAGCCTCGTCCGAACGCGGTTCCCGTCGCCCGGCCAGCATTACCGCTTCTCTCTTGAGGGCATCGGATCGGTCGAAGCACGGTTCAAGCCCTAGCTTCCTGTGATCCGCTGCCAAACCCCAAAAGAAGCGCCGGGCTCGATCCGGCTGCGTCATGGGCCGTAATCGAGCTTCGGATACCAATCGGCGGCTCGGCCCTCCGGCGTGGTGTCCAGCACGTTCCACAGCGGAGCGAAATCGGGGGCGCCGCGGGGATCCTGGCCGGGATCGGCGGTTTCGCCCGTCATCTCGCCGCTCCAAAAGTGGCGGATGGTCCCGTCCCGGCGGGTGAACACGTTGAAGCCGGGGATCTCCGAGCCGTCCGGCAGCACACCATGATAGTCGCGGGAGTAATTGCCGTTGAGGTCGCTGTAGAGCCGCAGGTTCTTCCAGCCGCGCTCCTGCTTCCACGCCATCAGCCGCTCGATCGGCGAGCGGGCGACGACCACGAGGGATATGCGCTGGTCGATGTCCGCGGCGTTGCCCTCGAGGCTGCCGAGCAGATTGGTGCACATGGGACACGGGCGCTGGCGTTGCGGACCGAACATGTAATTGTAGATCGCGAGGGTCTGCTTGTCGCCGAAGAGGCTGGCGAGGCTTGCCGGACCCTGTTCCCCCTGGAAGCGATAATCGCCGATCACCTCGCCGCCGGGCGGCAGGGCGCGGCGCTGGGCGGCGACGCGCTCCAGGTGGCGGCGCAGCTCGATCTCCTCCGCGAGCAGGGCCGTGCGGGCGGCGCGGTATTCGGCGCTCTCGTTCGGGAATCGCACCGG
>DASQTM010000246.1:0-2863 GCA_035641875.1 Microvirga sp.
ATGTGGCGGGCCGCCCGGCCCTCGAACGCCTTCACCGCCTGTCGAGCGATCTCCTGCCCGGCTATACCCATCCCGCCTGCCGGGAGTTCTACCGGGATCCGGACCTGCGCCGCCTGATCGAGGATGAACTGGCGGCGGCCGGCCGCCTCGCCCGGGAGGGCGGGGTGCGGCTGAGCATGCATCCCGGCCAGTTCTGCGTCATCGCCTCGGCCAATCCTTCGGCCGTGGTCAACGGGGTGGCGGAGTTCGAGTACCATGCCGAGGTGATGGACCTCATGGGTTACGGCGGCGGCTGGCATCCCCAAGGGGCGCATATCAATATCCATGGCGGGGCCAAGGCGGTTGGCGCGGAGGGCATCCGCGGCGGCATCGGGCGCTTGTCCGAAACGGCGCGCAACCTGATCACCATCGAGAACGACGAGGTCAGCTTCGGCCTGGACGATCTCCTGCCGCTCGTCGAGGACGTGCCCCTCGTTCTCGACCTCCACCACCATTGGATCAAGAGCGAGGGAGAGTACATCGAGCCCGAGGATGAAAGGATCTCCCGGATCGCGTCGTCCTGGCGCGGCGTCAGGCCCATCAGCCATATCAGCGTGTCGCGGGAGGATCTCCTGCCTGATCCCGACATCCGGGCCCGCCCGGATTTCCGGGCCCTCGTCGCCGCGGGGATCAAGCCGCGAGACCTGCGCGCCCATTCGGACCTGATGTGGAACGAGGCCGTCAACGACTGGGTCAGGCGCCATCTCGCCTGGACGGATTTCGAGGTGGAGGCCAAGTTGAAGAATATTGCCTCCGAAGGACTGGCCCGGCATGTGAGCCGGAGCGGGATGATCCTGGGCCAGACGGGGGCGGAATCGCCTCTGGTCCTTTGAAAAGGCCTACCCCTAAAGTCCAAGGCCGAATCTGTGCCGCAAGCCCTTGCGCGGAACTCTCCCCCGCCTACCGCGTTGGTGGCCGTTATCGTGCGAGTTGGAATTGATGCCCGGGGACCAGTCCACAGTTCTTTTGGTTGAAGACGAACCGCTTCTGCGCCTCTTTCTTTCGGAGCTTCTCGAGGAAGCCGATTTCAAGGTGGTGGAGGCTTCCAATGCCGCCGAGGCCCAGGTCATTCTGGAGGCCGGGCTGCCGGTGAACGTTCTCCTGACCGATGTGGATATGCCCGGCTCCTGCGACGGTTACGAATTGGCCCGCCAGGTTCATGAGTCCTGGCCGGATATCGAGATTCTGATCATGTCCGGCCGGCAATGGCCCGAGCAGGGGGATCTGCCCCCGGGCGCGGCCTTCCTGGCCAAGCCCTGTCCCAACGAATCCATCGTCTCCCATGTCCATTCCGCGGCGGAACGGATCCGGGGAGCCTATCGCCCGAAGCCCGAGCAGGCTCCTTCGGGCGCCGGGAAGATCGTGCCTTTCCCCAGAACAGCCTGAATCACGGGCGTCTCTCTCTTGCTGATGGCGAGAAGCAGACATAAGCTCTGCCGGAATTGACTGCCCCATCGGGAGCGGAGGCTTGAAGAGCGGCCCCCGGATGCTTGAGACAGGGGCTGCTCAATGGGCTTCTCGGGGCCGACACGCAGGCTGACGACAAGCTTTCCCATACCATTCCCGGAGGAATACATGCCGACCAAGACGACTGACGGAAAAGCCGGTGCGAAGAAGCCTGCAGCCAAAGCGGGGGCCAAGAAGGCTGCTGGGTCCAAGCCCAACGCTCTTCAGCAGCCCTTGCAGCCGTCCAAGGAACTGGCGGCCATCGTGGGCACCAACCCGCTGCCCCGCGGCGAGGTTGTGAGCAAGATGTGGGAGTACATCAAGAAGAACAACCTTCAGAACCCGGAGAACAAGCGGGAAATCCTGGCCGACGACAAGCTCAAGCCGATCTTCGGCAAGCCGAAGGTCACCATGTTCGAGATGAACAAGCATCTCGCCCAGCACCTGAAATAGGCTCTCCTGTCAGGATTCCTGCCGCCACCGGTCGAGCGGCAGGATATCCGGCCTCTGACCCGGAGCTCTGGTCCAGGGGTCGACGGCCCATTCCCGGCCGGTCCGCTTCTCCGCAATGATCGCCGTCACATGCGGGTAGCGTCCATCGATGAAGAGCCCTCGCGATTGCGGGCGCTCGACCCTGTGATGGGCCAGCCATCCCTGGTCCTGCAGCACCAGAAGCAGGCTCGTGGTGTTGGTGGTCTCGTCCACGCAATCCATCTGTCCGGGCACACCCGACAATTGGGGTGGCGAGCGCGGGAGGTCCGGATCGCCCCCGAAGGACGCCGCCAGATAGGCCGTATAGGCTCGGACGGCCTCGCTCAGGGCCCGTCTTTCCGCCTCGGGCGATCCTCGTCCTGCCCTGAGAGCCGCGCCGACCCGGCTCATCAGCGCCCCGTCCATGAGCATCTCCATCCGGCGCGAGCAGCCATAGCCGTGGCAGGCGACGATGCGCGTGCCCGCCGGGGCGGCGTAACCCTGATCCTGGTACCAAGATTGCGGCGTCTCGAACGCCAGGGTCTCACGGGGGGAGGCGGTCAGCAGAACCGGCAGCAGAACTGAAATGAAAAATAGCGTCCGTTTCATGATGAAGGTACCTATCGGCCCTGGAGCCCTATGGTTCATTATAGATCCGGCCCTGCTGCTGCCTAGCGGCCACGGCCAAGGTTTCATCGTTTCAGCGCATCCGGAGCTTCCATGTCCCGCATCGTCTTCCTGAACGGCTCGTTCCTTCCGGTGGAGGAGGCCCGGGTGCCCTTCATGGATCGAGGCTTCCTGTTCGGGGACGGCGTCTACGAGGGCGTCGGCGTGCTGGACGGGCGGCTCATCGACAACGAGGCCCATCTGGAGCGTCTGGAGCGGTCCCTGCGGGAGGTTCGCATCT
>DASQTM010000247.1:0-5389 GCA_035641875.1 Microvirga sp.
CTGGCCCTTGCGCCATAGAGGTTCAGGAGGTCGGACACGATGGCCTTGGCGGCCTTGTGGTCCTTCACGGCCAGCGCGTCGATGGCCGCCTCGCGCAGGCGCTCGATCTTCTGCTCCCGCCAGATCCCCGCCGCCTCCCGGCCGACGAGGGCCAGGAAGGCCACGGCGGCCACGACCGCGAAGGCCAGGGCCACCCAGCCGAGCCAGGGGGCGACGGAAAAGAGGCTGACGATCAGGTTCTCCAGGGCCAGCCCCAGCCCGAGCATCAGAAGCCCGAACAGACCGGAGAGGAACAGGCCGAGCCAGGGCGCGCGCCGCTTCTCGCCCATGGGAACCACGACCCCGTCGGCGGCCTCGATGGCGTCGAAGGGCTCCTCCGTGACCTGGATCGAGCCGCCGGTCACGTTCGGATCGTCGAGGCGGTAGGCGCGAGGTTGGCGGCTCATGCGATGCGATCCCCCAGCAGGAATTCAAGGGCGCGGTCGAGGCGGATATGGGGCATCCGGGCCATCCGTCCGGCCGCATCCACGGGAAGCTTCGGCGGCCTGAACCGCGGGAAGCGGAGCGAGCCCGGCTGAATGGCCCCCTGGAACACGGCCTCCGCGGTCTCGGGCAGTTCGCCCGGGAAGATCGCGGCCTCGGTCTGGCCATCGAAGACGTCGTCGCCGATCCGCTCGCCAGCCTCCGGCACTCCGGCCACCGCGCGCAGGGTCTCGCGGCCCTCGCGGATGCTCGTCTCCCGGGTGGCGCGGACGGAGGCCAGGGCCACGGTGCCGACCCGCGCGCCTGCGGCCTCCGTCCGGCGCGCGGCGCGGTTCACGAGAAGGCGCAGTATCGCGTCGAGCCGGTCATGGTCCGTGTGGTGGATGTGGTCGGCCTTCGTGGCGGCGAACAGGACCCGGTCGGCCCGGGGGGAGAACAGGCGGGAGAACAGGGTGTTGCGCCCGGTGCGGAAGGCCATGAGCACCCGGTCGAGGGCCTCCTCCAGCTCGGCCAGGGCCAGGGGTCCCGCATCCATGGCGGCGAGCACGTCCACGAGGACGATCTGCCGGTCGATCCGCTGGAAGTGATCGCGGAAGAACGGCCTCACCACATGGGTCTTGTAGGCCTCGAAGCGCCGCTCCATGAGGGCACCGAAGCTGCCCGGCTCGATCGGCTGGCCTGCGAGCAGGTCGAGGGGCGCGAAGGTGAGCGCCGGCGAGCCCGCCAGATCGCCCGGCATGAGGAAGCGGCCCGGCGGGGTCGTCGCTACCGCCTCGGATCCGGCCCGCAGGGCGGTGAGGTAATCCTTGAAGGCCTCGCTCGCCCTTGACGCGAGCATCTCGTCGGAAGGGCCTGACGGATCGAGGCTTTTCAGGATCGCGTGCCACCGGCCCGCCACAGGGGTCCGGTCGCGCTTGCGGCTCGCCTCGACGGTCTGGCGGGACCATTCCCCGTAATCTGCGTCGAGCAGCGCCAGATCGAGCAGCCATTCGCCGGGATAATCCACGATGTCGAGGGCAAGCGCAGCCGGTCCCGAGCGCCACCCGCCCTTGCGCTCATATTCCACATCCACCCGCAACTCGCTGATCCGGTTCGTGGATTGCGGCCAGCGGCGCTCCTCCGTCAGAGCCGCCATGTGCTCCTCGTAAGGAAAGCGGGGCACCGCATCGTCGGGCTGATGGGCCAGATGCGCCCGCCGGATCCGTCCCTCGGCGGAAGCCCGAAAGGCCGGCAGGCTGGTGCCGCGGGTGAGATGATGCACGAGCGCCGTGGTGAAGACGGTCTTGCCGGATCGGGCGAGGCCCGTGACGCCGAGGCGAAGGGAGGGTTGGATGAGCTGGCCCGAGGCCTCCCAGAGCGAATGCGCAGCGGACCCGGCGCGGGAGGCAAGATCGGTGATCACGGACACAACAATAAACCTGGTTCTCTCAAGCCAAGCTGCAAGGTGGGGCTTGTGGCTCTCGCGCGCAAGGCGGCCTCACGGCTGAGGGCTGGGGGTCGGGTCCTGCGCCAGCGCGGCCTCGGCGCTCGCCTCCACTTTCTCGGCGGCCCGCTGGATCGCCCGCTCCACGAGATCCGGGCTGGCGCGCAAGGCTCCCAGCTCGAAGGCCGACATGGCCAGCATCACGTGGGCAAGGTTCGGCAGGGGCCTGCCATCTTCCGCGAACAGCTTGAGATCGTCCGTGGCGCCGATGCCGAGGCCGCCGACCATGCGCTCCGCATAATTGCGGAGGCGGCGCTCATCGGGCGCGCAGGCCGTGGCGGTTTCAACCTTAGAAGAGGTCTTGGGTTCGGCCTTGGGCGTGCTCGAAGCGGTAGAGGCCGGCTGCGGCGCCGGTCTCGCACGAGCCGCCATCAGGGGCCGAGGGGGCGCGGCGGGCTTGGCTCTCTCTCCCATGCCTGCGGCGATGTCGGGCACCCGGAATTGCGGCGTTTTCATCGGCGCGGCAGGTCTCATCGGGATCGACATGGAGACCCGGCCCGGCTTTCCGCCGGGCTTCGCCTGCGCGGTGTATCGCACGGCCTTGCCGGCCCTGCGGGAGGCGAGATAGCGGGCGCGAACCGTGCCGCCGATCCCCCTCACGGCCAGAACCGCCAGTCCGCCGATCCCCGTCGCCACGTTGCATTCGGCCGGGGCCCAGCGGCGGACCACGTCGAGGGCGGATTTGCGGTTGAACTCCAGGTAGTAGCGCCGCAGGAGGGTGGCGGCGGCGTCCGCTCCGTGATCGGCGGAGGCGAAGCCTACATGCCCCTCGCCGTCCTTGGCGATTTCGCCGTTCCACCGGGCGCTCTTGATGCACCAGTAATTGTTGAGCCGCACGCAACGGGTCACGAAGGGCCGCTCCGCCTTGAGCCAGGCGGCCATGACCACCATGGGCTTCGGCTCCAGGGCGTCGAGGGCCTCCGCGCGCCAGTTGGTGACCTGGCGGGTCTCAGGCTCGTAGCGAACCTCCGCGGCCGCTTCGCCGCCGGGCCTGAAGCCTCCCTCCCTTGAAAGATCCGCCGCGCTGGGCAGCAGGGCGCTGCTGGAAAGGGCGAGCGCAAGGAGCGTCTGAGGCATCATGGCGAGGATCGGTCCCCTGTAATGACGGAGAGGATTGTGAAGCTTCCAAACAGAACGATGGGGCTCGGGGAAGGTTCATCAAGGGCTGCGCGGTCATTCCAGGGCAAGAGGATTGTGCGCCCGGCAGCCCCTACTCATCCTCGCCGCCTAAGGATTTCGGCGTGGCGAAGCGCTCGAGCCGTCCGGTTCCCGGCTGCACGTCGGACCAGCCTTCCTGCGGGAAGTCGATGACGGCGAGACCCGCGGTCGGGTATTTCCGTCCCAGCCTCAGGATGGCGTCCTGGTCTCCCTCCCCGACCAGGAGCTTGGCGAGATCCTCGAATCCGGGGTTGTGGCCGATCACCAGGAGCGTGCGAACCTCGGGCTCGACCTCCTGCACGACGCTCAGCAGGCGCAGGACGGGAGCCTCGTAGATGCGCTCGTCCTCCTGGGTCCTCACGTCGCCCAGGAGGGGGCGAACCAGATCCCAGGTCTCCTGCGTTCGCCGCGCCGGAGAGACCAGGACGAGGTCGGGCGCGAGCCCCTCGTCCCGAAGGTAGCCGCCCATGAGGGTGGCCGCGCCATGCCCGCGCCGGGACAGCGGCCGGTCGAGATCCATGGTTCCGGAGGCCCATGCGGCCTTGGCGTGGCGAAGAAGCAGGAGGCGGGGCATCAGCGCCCGTCCCGGCGGGCGATGAAGGCCAGCTTCTCGAAGAGGCTCACGTCCTGTTCGTTCTTCAACAGCGCGCCATGGAGCGGCGGGATGAGCTTGCGGGTGTCGCGCTCGCGCAGCTGCTCGGGGCCGATATCCTCGGACAGAAGCAGCTTGAGCCAGTCGAGAAGCTCCGACGTGGAGGGCTTCTTGCGCAGGCCCGGAACCTCGCGGACCTCGAAGAAGATCTTCAGGGCCTCCTCCACGAGGCGGCGCTTGATGCCGGGGTAATGCACCTCGACGATGCGGGCCATGGTGTCCGGATCGGGAAACTTGATGTAGTGGAAGAAGCAGCGCCTCAGGAACGCGTCCGGCAGCTCCTTCTCGTTGTTGGAGGTGATGAGCACGATGGGCCGCCGCTCGGCCCGGATCGTCTCGCCGGTCTCGTAGACGTGGAACTCCATGCGGTCGAGTTCCAGCAGGAGATCGTTGGGGAACTCGATGTCCGCCTTGTCGATCTCGTCGATGAGCAGGACCGGCCGCGCCTGTGCCGCGAAGGCTTCCCACAGCTTGCCGCGCCGGATGTAGTTGCGGATGTCCGACACGCGGGAATCGCCAAGCTGGCTGTCGCGCAGGCGGGAGACCGCGTCGTATTCGTAAAGCCCCTGCTGGGCCTTGGTGGTGGATTTGATGTGCCAGGTCAGGAGCGGAGCGCCCAGGCTCCGGGCGATCTCCTCCGCCAGAACCGACTTGCCCGTGCCGGGCTCGCCCTTCACCAGGAGCGGACGCTCCAGGGTGATAGCCGCGTTCACGGCGACCGTCAGATCCTCCGTGGCGACATATGATTCAGTTCCGGCAAAACGCATCGACCGATCCTTCCTGCATTGCGGGTGAACATGCGGAAAGACGGCGGCGGATACAAGCCGCCTGCAAGAGAATGAAACTCTCTTTCATTTTTCAGCGGTTTGAAGGATCATGGAGCTGCCCCAACGAGATGGAGTCCGATGCCCAAACTCTCGCTCGCAGCCCTGGCCGCCCTGTTGCTGCTTTGCGCCCCGGCCGCGGCCCAGGCCCAGAAGACCAAGGACGACAGGCGCGGCGACATGACCTTCGCGATCGTGGACGCTTCCTCGCTTTGCGCAGATTGCACCGTCGTGCAGGCGTCGGGCTCCTTCGGCGAGGGCACGGTCGGAGCCTATTACAGTTTCGTCCCGCGGGGCGGTTTCAAGAAAAACGTCTATTTCATCTTCGACTCGCCCGGCGGCAGCATGACGGCGGCCATCCGCCTGGGTGAAATCCTGCGAAATCTCAAGGCCAAGACGATTGTCGGACGGGCCTTCGTCCGCAACGGCGAGGTCGAGGTCGAGCCGGCGCGATGCGCCTCCGCCTGCGTCTTCGCCTTTCTCGGCGGCGCCACCCGAAGCATGCCGAAAAACTCGAGGCTCGGCGTCCATAGCTGGATGCCCGTCACCTTGCTGGGAGAGGTGAGCGACAAGACGAAGAAAACCAAGCCCAGGGTTCTGGATCAGGCCATCGTCGAGGCTCTCCACCGGCAGACGGCCATTTACCTGAAATACCTTCAAACGATGGGCGTCGACCTGCGCCTGGCGGTCCTGATTCTGCAAACCCCCTACAGCAGCATTTCCTGGGTCAGCGCCCGCGATCAGAGCCTGTGGAGCATGGTCACGGTGGATTCGAGCCTCAGCACGCCT
>DASQTM010000248.1:0-2452 GCA_035641875.1 Microvirga sp.
TCGTCATGAACGAGGCGCAACGCTAACCTGAGGAGCCTGCCCCCAATGCGCGTCGGCCTTACCCTCAGCGGAGACAATCTGAGCCCGGACGGCGCTATCTTCGCCGCCCAGCTCGGGGTGACCGACGTGGTGGTTCATTTCAACGATTATGCGGCGGGCTCCGATGCGGAGCCCTATCTGCGCGGCGAGGCGGTGGGGCCGATCCTCAAGGATTGCCGTGGCGTTGCCCCCTGGGACTATGAGACAATGGCAGGCGCCGCCGCCATGCTGGCGCGGCACGGGCTGAGGATCGCCGCGCTGGAAAACTTCTCTCCGGCCTTCTGGTCCGACATCCTGCTCGACGGCCCGAACCGCGCCGCCCAGATGGAGAACCTCAAGCGCCTGGTGCGCGATGCGGGGCGAGCGGGCATTCCGGTGATCGGCTACAACTTCTCGATCGCCGGCGTCTGGGGCTGGCGCAAGCACCGGGGGGCGCGCGGCGGCGCCATGACGGTCGTGATGAACCTTACCGAAGAGGAGCGGGACACGTCCATTCCGGATGGCATGGTCTGGAACATGCGCTATCGCGACGGTGATTCCAATGCGGCTCCCGTCACGATGGGGGAGGCGGAGCTATGGGAGCGTTTCGCCTGGTTTCTGGCACAGCTCGTGCCGGTGGCGGAGGAGGCAGGGGTGCGCCTTGCGGCCCATCCCGACGATCCGCCGCTCGAATCCCTACGCGGCACGGCGCGGCTCGTGAACCGGCCGGAGAAATACGACCGGCTTCTCGCCCTCCAGCCCAGCCCGGCCAATGCGCTGGAATTCTGCATCGGGTCTCTCCAGGAGATGCCCGGCTGCGACATCTACGAGACCATCCGCCATTACGCGCACCGCAAGGCCCTGGCCTATGTCCATTTCCGCAACGTGCGCGGCCGCGTGCCCGATTACGTTGAGGCCTTCGTGGACGATGGCGACGTGGACATGACGGAGATCGTCCGCATCCTGCGCGACGAGGGTTTCGAGGGCGTGCTCGTGCCGGACCATGTGCCGGAGCTCGCCTGCGCCGCGCCCTGGCATGCGGGTCACGCCTACACGGTCGGATACATGAAGGCCCTGTTGGGGCACGCATCCAGCCTCGGACCATCCTGGTCGGCGGTGCAGGCCCAGCATGACGAAAGAATAAACATCTCGGACCATCAGCGCCCCGCGGCATAACCGAGGCTTCGAAAACAAGGGGCACAGGAGGAAACGATGAAATCGCTGAAACTTGCAGGCTTCTTTGCCTTGTCGCTCCTGTCGTCGGTGGCGACGACGACGCTCGCCCGGGCCGGCGACGTGGTGTGGTGGGCCCCGAACTGGGGCGAGGAGCGGGCGCGAGCGCTCGCCCAGAAATTCATGGCCGCCAATCCCGGCACCAACATCAAGATCGAGGTGACGGTCTCCAACGGCTTGCCCGAGCGCGTACTGACCGCCCTGCGGTCCGGCGCCGCCCCCGACATCATCGAAGTGCAGCACGGCTGGGTGAATGGATACGCGCAGAGCGACCTGGTCATCCCGCTCGACGACACGATCCAGGACAAGCAGGATTACGTGAAGGCGGCGATCGATTACGTCAGCTGGAACGGCAAGGTCTGGGCCATTCCCTACCGCATCGAGACCCATGGGGTGATCTACAACAAGGATCACTTCCGAGAGGCTGGCCTCGACCCCGAGAAACCGCCGAAGACCTGGGACGAGCTGAATGCCGCCGCCAAGGCGCTGACGAAGAGCGGCCGTTCCGGCTTCGGCATCACCGGGGGCGGCGAAGTCGGCAACACCATCTTCCGCTCGCTGCCCTTCATTTGGATGAACGGCGGCGACATCATCTCGGCGGACATGACCAAGGCGGTGGTGAACTCGCCGGAGGCTGTCAAGGCGGTGGAGTTTTACACGGGCTTCTACAAGCAGGGGCTCGCGCCCAAATCCACCCTGGAGAATGACGGCCTCGCGCTGCGCCGTCTCTTCATCGCCGGCGCCGTCTCGGCCTACCAGTCCGGGCAGTTCGATCTTCCAGCGATCCAGAAGGAGAACCCCAACATCAAGCTCGGGGCCATGACGATCCCGGCGCCGGCCGGCAAGCAGACCGCGGCGATTCTCGGCGGCTGGAGCTATGTGGTTCCAAAGAGCGCCAAGAACCAGGCCGAGGCTAAGAAGTTCCTGCAGTTCCTGAACACCACCGAGAACCAGGGCTACTACACGGATACTTTCCCCGCCCGCATCTCGGCGATCAAGCTGCCGCGGTTCGAGGATCCCATGCTTAAGCCCTTCGCCGAGATGCTGCCCTACGGGCGGCCGGTTCCGGTGCACAAGAACTGGGTGAAGATCGTGCAGGCCTATTTCGACGGCATCCAGCGTATCCTGCTCGGCGACCAGACCGCCCAGAAGGCGATGGATGAGGCTAATGAAGAGATCCAGACCCTGCTGAAATAGCTGC
>DASQTM010000249.1:0-9408 GCA_035641875.1 Microvirga sp.
CCCGCTCGAAGGCCTTAGCGGCGGAGTGCAGGTTGCCGGACCCGTAATCGATGATGACGACGCTCACCGGGGACGCTCCGCATCGGGAAAGAGGCCGATCACCGGCCCGGACCGCCTCGGGGTGGACAGGATGGGCGAGGACGCCGGGCTGCGGGGCAGGGGCGCGGGCTTCGCATCGAGCCAGCGGGCGAAGGCCTTGGCCTCCGCTTCATCCTGGTCGGCGGCCGTCACCGCATCGACCGCCGGGCGGCCGCGGCGCGCGAGCGTCCAGCGGCGCAGGCTGTTGGCCTCAAGGCCGATCAGGGTCTGCAACAGGAGCTGCGCCAGGGTGGCGGCCAGGGGATGCACGTCGAGCAGGTTCATGGCCGCCCCGAAGGCGAACATGATCGCCAGCACGGCGAGCCCGGCGAGCCACAGACGGTGCGCGAAGAACCACAAAAACGTGAAGAAGAATGCTCCCCAGGAGAAGGCGTCCTTCACGAGCTCCGCCTCTTCCAAAGCGGTGGTGTCGCCTGGCCGCGCATCGCCAGGGAGGTGCAGGGTAAAGGTGCTCATGGCGTCGTCATCCCTGACGCATCGTCCGGCTGCGGAGAATGCGTCTCTTCATTGGTTCTAGAGCGTCCCCTTGGTGGAGGGAATGCGGCCCTCCTCCCTCGGGTCCACCGCCACCGCCTGACGCAAGGCCCGTGCCAGGCCCTTGAAGCAGCTCTCGGCGATGTGGTGGCTGTTCTGTCCGTAGAGCGTTTCCACATGCAGGGTCAGGCCTGCATGGACGGCGAAGGCCTGGAAGAACTCGCGCACCAGCTCCGTGTCGAAGGCGCCGATCTTCTCCGTGGGAAACGTGGTCCGGAACACCAGGAAGGGACGGCCCGAGATGTCGACGGCGACCCGCGTCAAGGCCTCGTCCATGGGCAGATGGATGTCCGAGTAGCGAGTGATGCCCTTTTTATCGCCAAGCGCCTGCAGGATCGCCTGTCCCAGGGCGATGCCCGCGTCCTCCGTGGTATGATGCTGGTCCACATGCAGGTCGCCCGCCGCCTTCACGGTCAGGTCGAAGAGGCCGTGCCGGGCGAAAAGCTCGAGCATATGGTCGAGGAAGCCCACTCCGGTGGAGATCTCGGCCTTGCCGGCGCCGTCAAGGGCGATCGACACGGCCACGTCGGTCTCAGCGGTGCGGCGGCTGACGCTCGCGGAGCGCATCATAAGGTTCCTTTTCGAGAGGAGCAGGAGACAGGGCCCTTCTATCAAGCTGCGACGAGAAATGCCACCCGCGTTGCTTTTGCATGATGAATGCTTAAGTCATGGGCTCGAACGGCCCCCGAGGTCCCTTTGCCCGGGCAGGCCGCTTCGTTCGACCTATGCTCTCGGAGTTCCGATCCGTGTCAGAAGACGCCACACCCCGCTCCATGCACGCCACCACGATCCTCATGGTTCGCAAAGGCGGCCGCGTCGTCATCGGCGGCGACGGCCAGGTGAGCCTGGGACAGACCATCGTGAAAGGCAATGCCAGGAAGGTGCGACGCCTGTCCAAGGGCGGCGTGATCGGCGGCTTCGCCGGCTCCACGGCGGACGCCTTCACCCTGTTCGAGCGTCTTGAGGCCAAGCTGGAGCAATACCCCGGCCAACTCACCCGCGCCTGCGTGGAGCTGACGAAGGATTGGCGCACCGACCGCTATCTGCGCCGCCTGGAGGCGATGATGCTCGTGGCGGACAGGGAGGTGGGCCTGCTCCTGTCCGGCTCCGGCGACGTGCTGGAACCTGAAAACGGCGTCATGGCCATCGGGTCCGGCGGCAATTTCGCCCTTGCGGCGGCGCG
Source organism: Microvirga sp. (assembly GCA_035641875.1). Classification (GTDB taxonomy): domain Bacteria; phylum Pseudomonadota; class Alphaproteobacteria; order Rhizobiales; family Beijerinckiaceae; genus Microvirga. The sequence continues at coordinate 1,817 of DASQTM010000249.1, forward strand.
GGCGCTTGCCGACAGCGACATGGATGCGGAGGCCATCGTGCGCCGCTCGCTTTCCATCGCGGCCGAGATATGCGTCTACACGAACGCCAATATCGTGATCGAAACACTGGATGCCAAGTAAATGGCTCCGCGTCATCCCCGACGGCCGCGAAGCGGCCGGGAAGGGAACTCAGACACAGAGCGCCTTGATTGTGGATCCCCTTCCCCTCCAGCAGCATCCGCTGCTTCCGGCCGGGGATGACACTGGAAAATAGCTTCATGACCACTTTCTCCCCCCGCGAAATCGTCTCCGAACTCGACCGCTACATCGTCGGCCAGAACGACGCCAAGCGCGCCGTCGCCATCGCGTTGCGCAACCGCTGGCGCCGCCAGCAGCTCGAAGGACACTTGCGCGAAGAGGTCGCGCCCAAGAACATCCTGATGATCGGCCCCACCGGCTGCGGCAAGACCGAGATTTCCCGCCGCCTCGCCAAGCTTGCGGGTGCGCCGTTCATGAAGGTCGAGGCGACCAAGTTCACGGAAGTGGGCTATGTGGGCCGGGACGTGGAGCAGATCGTGCGCGATCTCGTGGAGATCGGCATCGGCCTGGTGAAGGACGAGCGCCGCCGCCAGGTTCAGGCCAAGGCCCATGTGGCGGCGGAGGAGCGGGTGCTCGACGCCCTGGTGGGCACCACCGCCAGCGCCGCCACCCGCGACTCCTTCCGCCGCAAGCTGCGCGCCAACGAGCTCGACGACAAGGAGATCGAGGTCGAGCTGCAATCGACCGGAGGGCAGGGGCTTCCCATGTTCGAGATCCCCGGCATGCCGGGGGCGTCGGTGGGGGCGATCAACCTGTCCGACATGTTCGGCAAGGCGTTCGGCGGCGGCCGGCCCAAGACTCGCCGCACCACCGTGCGCGAGGCCTACGATCCCCTCGTCACGGAGGAGGCCGACAAGATGCTCGACCAGGACGCCATCGTCCAGGAGGCCCTGCGCCAGGTGGAGAACAACGGCATCGTGTTTCTCGACGAGATCGACAAGATCTGCGCCCGCGAGGGCCGCAACGGCGCGGACGTCTCCCGCGAGGGGGTGCAGCGAGACCTGCTGCCGCTGATCGAGGGCACCACCGTCTCGACCAAATACGGGTCGGTGAAGACCGATCACATCCTCTTCATCGCCTCGGGCGCATTCCACGTCTCGAAGCCGTCGGACCTCCTGCCCGAGTTGCAGGGCCGCCTGCCGATCCGCGTGGAGCTGTCGCCGCTGACGGTAGAGGATTTCAAGCGCATCCTCACCGAGACCGAGGCCAGCCTCATCAAGCAATCCGTCGCCCTGTTGCAGACGGAAGGCGTGGATCTGGTCTTCACCGAGGATGCCATCGACGCGCTCGCCAAGGTGGCGGTGGAGGTGAACAACTCGGTCGAGAACATCGGCGCGCGCCGCCTTCAGACGGTGCTGGAGCGGGTTCTGGACGACGTCTCCTTCACGGCCCCCGACCGCTCGGGCGAGAAGGTGACCATCGACGCCTCCTACGTGCGCGGCGAGGTGGAGAGCCTGGCGAAGAACGCGGATCTGAGCCGGTTTATTCTCTAGCGCGAGAACAACGACTGTGATTTTATCCGGTGTGCTGAGTTCCGAGGTTCTCGATGCGCGTCATTCTTGTCGCCGCCATTGTGTTGCTGGGTGCGGGTGTGCGCCCCGCCACAGCCGCTGATTTCAGATGCGAGGCGGAAGACGAGACGCTCAAATTCAATCTCGTCACTCTGCGCAAAAAAGACAAGCTGGGGAAGCCTGGGTATTACCTGTCCGTTCGCGATAAGGCAGCGCCAACGGAGTTTTCCGTCAATCATTTCGGACCCCAAGAGGTCAGCGCATTCCGGTACCGCATCAGCGATGCCAGCTTCAATCTGACTTTCACCTTGAAAAAGCCAGCAGGAGAGCCTTACGGGGACGTCACGCTCTTGATCGATGCGCCGAAAAAGGAGACTTCCTCCAAAAGGATCGATTACAAGGGGAAATACTCCATCGCCATCTTCATTCCCTCGTCGGCCGAGAAGGAAAAACGGATCCTCTTTGAAGCCGCGGGAGAAGTCGAATGCGCCTCAGCCGACTATAATTTGTCCTCCAACGAGTTTGGCACGAGACCTTCGGCCCATCACCATCTTCCAAGGCCAACCTGATCCGGCACGTCAAGCAGCAGATCATAGGTAAACCTCAAGGAAAGGTGATGAGTACGCGCTGCTCCTCCCCACTGCCGATGGAACCCTCCGGCTGATTCGCCCATTCCCCGCACATGAGTTCCGATCCCGCCCATGCGCTCAAGGAAAAGGCCCTTGTCATCCACGAGCGCCTTTGCGCGGTGTACGGCTGCCCGATCCCCTATTTTCATAGCCTCGATCCCTTGAGCGAGCTGATCTCCTCGCTCCTGTCCCACCGCACCCGCAACGCGGATTCCGGGCGCGCCTTCAAGGCCCTGCGGGCGCGCTATGCCGATTGGGGCGCCCTGAAGGATGCGGCGACGGAAGAGGTCGAGGAGACGATCCGGGGGGTGACCTGGCCGGAGCAGAAAGCGCCACGCCTCCAGGCGGTTTTGCGCGCCATCGAGGAGCGCCACGGCGCCCTCTCCCTCGATTTTCTCAGCGCTATGCCGGCGCCTGAAGCAAGAGCCTGGCTGGAGAGCATTCCCGGCATCGGCCCGAAGACCAGCGCCGCGGTCTTGTCCTTCTCCAACCTGCGGCAGGCGGCGCTGCCGGTCGACAGCCACCACCATCGGGTGGCGCAGCGCACCGGTCTCATCGCGCAATCCATGGCCGTGGGACCCTCCCACGCCGCTCTCGCCGCCCTGCTCCCGCCGGATTGGGACGCGCAACAGGTCTATGACCATCATGAGGTCATGATGCTGCATGGCCAGCGCTGCTGCTTCTACACGAACCCGGCCTGCGCCCGCTGCGCCGTCCTGGATCTCTGCCCGACCGGTCAAGGGATCATGAGCAAGCGGCAAACCGGCATATCGGAAGAGACTCCCGCTGCTCCCGAAGGGCGCAGGAGAACCCCTCAGCCTGCGCAAGCCGCCTCACGTTCTCGCGAGGGGTGACAGCGGCACAAAGCTTGAGCGGGAACGACCCTCGCCAGAAGAGCGTTCGCCTCCCGACATCTGAGGAGTTACCTTATGCGTAAGATGCTTTTGACTGTTGCCGCGACGGCTGCTCTCGGAACCTTTGGCCTTGCGGCTCCCGCTTCGGCACAGACGGGGACTGCGCCGGTGAGCGAGCTCGTGGCTGCGCTGCAGAAGGGCGAGTTGAACACGGACTACGTTCAGTATCGCCGCTACGGCTACGGCTATCGCGGTGGTCCTCGCTACGTGGAGCGCCGTTACGTTGCGCCGCGTCGCTACGGCTATTATCCGCGCGGCTATTATCGTCGTGACCGGGGCAATGCCCTGGCGGCGGGTGCCCTAGGCCTAGCCACAGGCGCTATCATCGGCGGCGCGATCGCCCAGTCGCAGGCTCAGGCCGCGCCAGTCTACGGCGGCAACACCGCCTCCTACTGCGCCCAGCGCTACAGGTCCTACGATCCAGCCTCGGGCACCTATCTCGGCTATGATGGCCTGCGCCATCCCTGCCCGTAAGCGGCACCTCATGGAACAGGAAAGCGGGCCCTTCGGCCCGCTTTCTTTTTGTTATGGCGCCTACTTCGCCGCGATGACGGCGATCTCGACCTTGAAGGCGGGGGTGGCAAGCTTTGCCTCCACGGTGGCGCGGGCAGGGGTGTTGCCGGGCGACACCCAGGCGTCCCATACGGCGTTCATCTCCTGGAACGTGGCCATGTCCGTGAGCCAGATATTCACCATCAGGAGCTTCGACTTGTCCGTGCCGGCCTCGGCCAGAAGGCTGTCGATGATCGACAGAATTTCTCTTGTCTGCTCGGTGACGCTCTGGCCCGCCGCCTGACTGGCCACTTGTCCTGCGAGATACACCGTGTTGCCGTGGACGACCGCGCCGCTCATGCGGGGGCCGGGCTTGATGCGTTGAACCGTCATGGGATGTCCTCAGGCTTTTCTAAGAAATGAAGACCTGCCTTTTCGGGGGCCGGAAGCCCCAGGTCAAGGCTCAATAGAGCGTCGTCCGCTGCCGTTCGGGCAGGCCCCTGTCGTAGGCCTCACCGTCGAAGCCGTTCCGGCTCAGGGCCGCGAGGATCTGTCCGGCGCTCGGCAGGCTGCTTCGCGCCACATGCTTTTGCGGGTTCCACAGGTCGGAGCGCACGACGGCTCGCGCGCACTGGAAGTAAACCGCCTCCACCATGATCAAGAGCACGGACCTCGGAGCCTTGCCGTCGACGGAAAAACTCTCCAGCAGGGCAGGGTCAGTCGAGATCACGGCGCGGCCGTTGACCCGAAGGGTTTCGCCCAGGCCGGGGATCAGGAACAGCAGGGCTACTTGAGGATCGAGCACGATGTTGCGCAGGGAATCGATGCGGTTGTTGCCGCGCCGGTCCGGCAGCAGCAGGGTCTTCTCGTCCCGGACGCGCACGAAGCCCGGCCCATCGCCCCGTGGGGAGCAGTCGAGCCCTTCCGATCCTCTTGTCGCCAGGGCTGCGAAGGGCGAGGCCTCGATCAGGGCCCGGTAGACCGGGACCACCCGGTCCGTCTCCTTCAGGATCGAGGCTTCCGCCGGCGGCTGATCGTAGAGCGTCTCAAGGGCGGCCAGGCTCGTGATGCTGTGGGGATCCGGCACGGTCTCTGTTCTCCGAAAGGGCAGGGGCATGTGATACGCCCACGCGGCTTGGCCGTGCAAGCGCACGGCTCGATAAGCCTTCAAGCGTTGCCGATGAGAACGCCCGCCGCGAAGACCAGCGCGCCGCCGAGCACCACCTGGAAGGCCGCGCGCAGGAAGGGCGTCTCCATATACCGGTTCTGGATGAAGGCGATGGCCCAGAGCTCGACGAACACCACCGCCGCGGCGATCACGGTCGCCGTCCAGAAGTGCGGGATGAGGTAGGGCAGGGCGTGGCCCAAGCCGCCGATGGCGGTCATGATGCCGGAGGCGAGGCCCCGCTTGACCGGCGAGCCTCTGCCGGAGAGCCTGCCGTCGTCATGGGCGGCTTCCGTGAACCCCATGGAGATGCCGGCGCCCACCGAGGCCGACAGGCCGACGAGAAAGGTCTGCCAGGTGTCCCCCGTGGCGAAGGCCGCAGCAAAGATCGGCGCAAGCGTCGACACCGACCCGTCCATGAGACCTGCAAGGCCGGGCTGCACGAAGGTGAGGATGAACTGGCGGCGCTCGGTCTGGGATTCCTCCTCCCTGACATTGTCCGGCGTGTGGACGATGCCGAGCTTCTGGGCAAGGGATTCGTGCTGCTTCTCCGCCGCCGCGAGGTCGCCCAGGAGCTTGCGGGTGGAGGCGTCCGTGGTGCGCTTGGCGGCCTCCAGATAGAAGCGGTGCGCCTGCGCCTCCATGGTCTCCGCCGCGGCCCGAACCCTGTCGATGCCAAGGGGCCGCACCAGCCAGTCCGGCTTCCTCTCGTAATAGCCGCGCACATGCTCGCGCCGGATCAGCGGGATCGTCTCGCCGAAGCGCCTCTGGTGCATGTCGATCAGAGCGGCGCGATGCCGGTCCTCCTCCTCGGCCATATCGTCGAAGACCTTGGCCGATTGCGGATAGGCCTCGCGCAGGCCCTCCGCATAGGAGCGATAGATCCGCCCATCGTCCTCCTCAGAGGATATGGCGAGAGCGAGGATTTCCTGCTCGCTCAAGGAATCGAAGGGGCGGCGGTCGAGCCCGAAGACGCGGGAGAGCATGGCAAAACCTTGTTTAGAAGGATTCTAAATAAGATCCCGCTGTCAGGCCGTCAATTCTGCTTGATCTCATCTTGCTCCCCAGGAGCCAAAAAAGAAGCGCGGCTTTCGCCGCGCTCCCTAGTTCCAACCTCTGATGGGGGATGGCTTACTCGCCCGCAGCCTTCTGCTGGTCGCGCTGGTTCCGTTCGGCGTCGCGTTCAGCCTTGAGCTGCTCGGTGATGTCCTCGCCGGTCTCCTGGTTGACCACCTTCATGGAGAGACGGACCTTGCCGCGCTCGTCCATGCCCAAAAACTTCACCTTCACCTTGTCGCCCTCCTTCACCACGTCGGTCACCTTGGCGACGCGGTTCTTGGCGAGCTCGGAGATGTGGACGAGGCCGTCGCGGGAACCGAAGAAGTTCACGAAGGCGCCGAACTCCATCACCTTCACCACCGTGCCGTCATAGATCACGTTGACCTCGGGCTCGGCCACGATGGAGCGGATCCAGTTATAGGCCGCTTTGATCGACTTGCCGTCGGCGGACGCGATCTTGATCAGGCCGTCGTCGTTGATGTCGATCTTGGCGCCGGTCTTCTCCACGATCTCGCGGATGACCTTGCCGCCCGAACCGATGACCTCGCGGATCTTGTCGACCGGGATCTGCATGGTCTCGATGCGCGGAGCGTGCTCGCCGAGCTCGGCGCGGGGCGCGGTGAGCGCCTTGTTCATCTCGGCCAGGATATGCGTGCGGCCGGCCTGAGCCTGGTCGAGGGCGACGCGCATGATCTCTTCCGTGATGCCGGCGATCTTGATGTCCATCTGGAGGGAGGTGATGCCCGCTTCCGTTCCGGCCACCTTGAAGTCCATGTCGCCGAGATGATCCTCGTCGCCGAGGATGTCGGACAGGACCGCGAAGCGCTCACCCTCGAGGATGAGGCCCATGGCAATGCCCGCCACCGGACGGCGCAGGGGAACGCCCGCATCCATCAGCGCCAGCGAGGCGCCGCAGACCGAGGCCATGGAGGAGGAGCCGTTCGACTCGGTGATCTCGCTGACAACGCGGATCGTGTAGGGGAAGTCGTGGGCGGCAGGCAGCATCGGGTGGATGGCACGCCAGGCGAGCTTGCCGTGGCCGATCTCGCGGCGGCCGGGCGAGCCCATGCGGCCCGTCTCGCCCACGGAATAGGGCGGGAAGTTGTAGTGCAGCAGGAAAGTCTCCTTGCGGGTGCCCTCCAGCTCGTCGATGAACTGCTCGTCCTCGCCGGTGCCGAGCGTGGTCACCACCAGGGCCTGGGTCTCGCCGCGGGTGAATACCGCCGAGCCGTGGGTGCGGGGCAGAATGCCCACTTCCGACTGGATCGGACGCACGGTCTTCAGGTCGCGGCCGTCGATGCGCTTGCCCTCGTCGAGGATGTTCCAGCGCACCACCTTGGCCTGGACTTCCTTGAAGGCGGCCTTGACCTTTTCAGGATCGAACTTGGCCTCGCCATCGGCAGGAAGAAGCTCGGCCATCACCTTCGCCTTCACGGCGTCGACGGCGCTGTACCGGTCCTGCTTCCGGGTGATCTTGTAGGCCTCGCGCAGGTCCGTCTCGGCCACCTCGAGGACGGCCTTCTCCACGTCGGAGACGTCGGCCGGGGCGAAGTCGCGCGGCTCCTTGGCGGCCTTCTCGGCGAGGCGGATGATGGCCTCGATCACCGGTTGGAAGTGCTTGTGGCCGAACATCACGGCCCCGAGCATCACGTCCTCGGGAAGCTCCTTCGCCTCCGACTCGACCATCAGCACCGCGTCTTGGGTGCCGGCGACGACGAGGTCGAGCGAGGAATTCTCCATCTC
>DASQTM010000250.1:0-4287 GCA_035641875.1 Microvirga sp.
GCAGCGCTGCACGCGCCTTGCCTGCGCTCTTAACCGGGCGCTGCTTGGTGGAAGCGCCCGCCCGCGCCGGCCTGTCAGCCTTGGAGCGAAAGCCCTGCCGCGAACCCGACCGCCCACCACGGGCCCCATTCTGTCCTGAACCGCTTTTTGTCATGGCCTGTGGGTACCAGAGCGCCGCGCGGGCGGCAATCGAGGTCTAGCCTGCAACCGCCCGCACAAGCGCAAGACCGGCCACGAGCCCGGCGATGGACAGGACAACCGAGGCGGCCACATAAGCCGCCGCAAGCCCTGCCTCGCCCCGCTCCCAGATCAGAACCGCGTCGAGGGAGAAGGCCGAGAAGGTGGTGAAGCCGCCGAGGATCCCGGTGGCCAGAAACATCCGCAGGGGCTGGCTCCACCCCTCCCCGGCCTTGAAGGCGAGCCAGGCCGCGAGCGCCCCCATGATGAAGGAGCCTGCGACGTTCACCGTCAGGGTGCCCCACGGAAATGCCTCGCCGCAGTAGCGGGCGCAGCCGAGATTGACCCCATGGCGGAGCGCGCCGCCGATGCCGGCGCCGAGGAAGACGAGGAGATAGGAGATCATGCGGGCAGGCTAGCAGCCTGCCTTTTGCTTGAACATGGCCAAGTCAGTTTCGAGTTTATCCAGATCCACCCCCTTCACCAATGCCTTGAGGCGGCAGGCTTCTTCTTTGTCGCCCGTCTGCAGGACGGCCCATGCCAGGTTCATGCGAAGCACTGCCCAATCAGGGGTATCCTGGATCGCTTGCTCCAGCAGCGGCTTTGCGTCCGCAGGACGGCCTGCGATCAAGAGCATCCGCCCATGATCGGCCTTTAAGTTCGGCTTCGGGGATTTCAGGCGAGCCGCAACCCGGAACAGGTCGTCGGCGTAGTCGATATCGTTGAACCGGACTGCCACGACCATGGCAAAGCCATGGTAGATTCCGCTCTGCTGCGGATCGAGAAGGTGCGCCTGGTTGTATCGCTTCGCGGCCGTCGCCGCGTCGTCGCCTTCCAGGAGCGCACGATCTCCTGCCGCGATACTAAGGCGTGCGGCTTTGGCGCGGTCTGGAACCTTCGTCAGGACTCCATCGATGAATTGCCGATCGGCGGCTTTATAAGCCTCGTTCTTCTGGGCGAAGTTGAAGAAGGGAGCTTCGTTCTCGGGCACCTGGTATGTCCTGCGGGAGACCGAGACACCCGGCGCAACCTCCACCTTCTGCCCCTGAGCGGCTGCGGGAAGCAAAGCAGCCAGAAACCATAGAAACATTGCGGCGCAATTTCTCATGACAGTCCTCCACACCGTCCAGCTTACCGCAAGGAAACTTTGGCTCAATATAACGTTTTAATCCTTCTCCTCCTCCCTATGTGTCCAGGTAAAGCCTTTGCCAGGGAGTGACGTTGATGCTCAGCACGCTGAACCTCAGGGGAGCCATGCTCGGCGCTCTCGCCAGCCTGCTTTTTCTGACCCAGGCCATGGGACAGCAAAGCTTCGCGGGGGATCCGCTAGCTTTAGTCAAGCGGTTCGTCGATCCGGCGCCGATCGCCGATCTTGCACCCTACATTGGGAAAGAGGCGGAACAGGTGAACCGCTTGCGTTCGGCCATCACGGCTGCGGCCATAAAGGCGAATGGCGCCGAGCTGATCAGGTCCGATGGTCAATGGGCGGTCGTAGCGGTCGAAACCGTGCAGCAGTCTCAGGGAGATACCCTAGACCTCTACTTCCATCTCTTCGCCCAGCCGGGCTGGAAGATCATGGCGATCCGCGCGACGCCCACCCCGCCATGGGGGCAGGAGGCCATAAGCAAGCGGTTGGGAGGCAGGCCGGTCTCCGGATCGGACCGCGATCTGAAAGCCTTCTTCGAGGCGAGCAAGGCGCGGCTGGAGGAACTTCGCGACAGGGCAAAACCCTTCCTGAGGGGCGCTGTTCAAGCAATGGATCTCGCGGAGAGGAAGCCCGAGGCCCTGCGCCGGGTTGCCGGCGCGAGCCCGGCTGACATCGACCGCATGATGGCCCTGCTGCGGGAGATCGGCGCCGGCGCGGTCTCAAGCGAGCCGATCGATGTGCCCTACGCCGCAGAGGACATCGCTCACGCCCAGCCGAACCCGAGCTTCTTCGACCTTCACCTGTGGGGCGTCGTCGACAATTACGTGGGGTTCTTCTGGACGTCGGATCCCGCGCAGCTTCCAAGCATGTCACCGAGCAACTATATCGTCATCCGCAATCTGGGCGGCGGCTGGTATCTGTACCGCACGACGTGACGGGTCCACGATTCGCGCTGACTTGGATCAGTTCCGGTTTTCAAGCCCGCCTTCGCGCCGCTTGGCACGTATGGAATCCGCTTCGTCCAGCATCCATCTGCGCAGGCGAGCTAGACCCTGGCGGACTTCTTGCCTGTGCTTGGCAGTTGCCGGCCTTGCAGTTGGCGGCTTGGTCGATGTGGGCTTGGCGGTAAAGCGATCTGGACAGGCTGCATCGAAGTCAAGGACCGCCTGTATGGTACGAGCCAGAACCGGAATGTCGCCGAAGGCATATTGGTTGAAGACCCTCCCGAGCACCTCGGTGAGAGCCCCATAGGCAGCAGGTTCACTGCCTGAGGGGAAATGCGGGTTGGCTCTGAGATGAATGCGCTATCTCAGCTGTCCCAGATAGAACAGGAACACAGCCTCATCTCGTCGTCCTAGGGCAAAGAGCTCAGTGGCTTGGAGATAGTACTTATGCGGATGGTGGATCTCCAATCCGGATACCAGCTCAGCCCACTCCTTCAGGTCGGAGGTTTGCGCAACGGCGCCGGGATTGGGCTTAGGCGTCTATGCGCAGGCCTGCCCCTGAGCAAACCCAATGATTGCGAGGGCAAGAGTCACAGCAACGCTCCAACTCTTCTTCGATTGCTTCACCGGCGTACCCTTTCGGTCGAAGGCGTTCTCCTTGCCCTGTGAAGCTATAGCGTGACTGTATTACGGCAACGAGTCTGTTGTAACTTTATTCATCAGCCTTGAAACTTAAGAAAGACCGTCTCACCCACGCCGGTCCTTCCGGAGCCTCTCCCACCATTCCAGCCGCTTGCGGATCTCCCGCTCGAAGCCGCGGTCCACGGGCTCGTAGAAATCCTGCCGTCCGAGCTTTTCCGGCCAGTAATCCTGGCCCGAGAAGGCGTCCGGCTCGTCGTGGTCGTAGGCGTAGCTCTCGCCGTAGCCGATCTGCTTCATGAGCTTGGTGGGGGCGTTGAGGATGGTCTTGGGCGGCATCAGGGAGCCGTGCTCCTTGGCGGCCCGGGTGGCGGCCTTGTAGGCGGCATAGAGCGCGTTCGATTTCGGCGCGGTGGCGAGGTAGACCGCCGCTTGGGCAAGCGCCAGTTCGCCCTCCGGGGAGCCGAGGAAATCGAAGGCGTCCTTCGCCGCATTGGCGACCACCAGCGCCTGGGGGTCGGCCATGCCGATATCCTCCACCGCCGCCCGCACCAGCCGCCGGGCGATGAAGAGCCGGTCCTCGCCCGCGTCGAGCATGCGGGCGAGGTAATACAGCGCCGCGTCCGGGTCCGAGCCGCGGATGGTCTTGTGCAGGGCGGAGATGAGGTTGTAGTGCCCCTCCTGCCCCTTGTCGTAGATCGGCGCGCGGCGCTGGATGATCTCCTGCAGCTGCTCCGCGTCGAAGGTCTCGCCGGGCTTGGCCGAGCGCCAGACCTCCTCGGCGAGCGTCAGGACGGCCCGCCCGTCCCCGTCCGCCATGCGCACCAGGGAGGCCCTCGCCTCCTCGTCCAGGGGCAGGGTTTTTCCGGCGATCTCCTCGGCCCGGAGCAGGATCCTGCGGATCGCCTCCTCGTCGAGGGACCGGAACAGGAGCACCCGGGCGCGGGAGAGCAGCGCCGCGTTCAGTTCGAAGGACGGGTTCTCGGTGGTGGCTCCCACCAGGGTGATGGTGCCGTCCTCCATCACAGGCAGGAAGGCATCGAGCTGGGCCCGGTTGAAGCGGTGGATCTCGTCCACGAAGAGCAGCGTCCCCGTTCCCATGGACCGGCGGTGCCGGGCCGCCTCGAACACCTTCTTCAGGTCGGCGACGCCCGAGAAGATCGCCGAGATCTGCTCGAAATGCAGATCCGTCTCATGGGCCATCAGCCGGGCCACGGTGGTCTTGCCCGTGCCGGGCGGGCCCCAGAAGATCAGGGAGCCGAGGGTCTTGGAGGCGATGAGCCGGGTCAGGATGCCGTCAGGCCCGACCAGGTGATCCTGGCCGACTACCTCGGACAGCTTGGTCGGCCGCATCAGGTCGGCAAGGGGCCGAGGTACGTT
>DASQTM010000251.1:0-6669 GCA_035641875.1 Microvirga sp.
AGACCGGCGACGATTTCGTGGCCGGTCCGACCCAGCGCAACGATGTCGGCAACACCAAGCGGGCGGCCGCCAAGGCGACCGGGGTCATGGGCGCATCGAAGAAGCTCGACCCAGAGCTCGACATCAGTCACGTGGACGACAACCGGGTGACGAGCGGCTCCGGCGCCGGCCTCCATTCCTTCAAGGAGGTGCCGCCGGAAGAAGGCGCGAGCGACGCCCATTTCGAACTCTCCAACGAGGAGATCGCAGAGGGCGTGAACACCACTGCCAACAAGAGCCCGGCTCCCCGCGCCGCGCAGACCGAGGCTCCTACAGCCCCTTCGGGCATGAGCGGAGGCGCCGCTTCGCGCAAGCGCGTGCCCGCTCCCGGCAACGCGGTGGACGTGCCCAAGGGCACCCTGGTCCGCGGCCACCCCACCGCCAGTCAGTCCGGCGGACGCTCGCAATCCTCGACGGGAGATGAAAAGCCTCCGAAACGCTCGGCCCGCGCCGGCGGCGGACAGCAGGAGCGCCCCTTGTCCAAGGGCGGCTCGGAAGAGCGCTGAGCGCCCTCGCAGCCATAACATCACGATCCCGGATAGCCTTGCGGCACCCGGGATCGCTTCTAGGCGCAGTGGATGATCCGAGACTTCGTTGCGCTTGAGCCCGAAAGGGACCTCCATTTCCTGCCTAATTGATCTGACGGCGAAGGAGCGGCCGATAGCTTCCCACCCATGGATCGTTCAGCCCGAACGGCGATGCTGAAGCTAAACGAGCGAGGAAATGCTCATGGACAGAAGAAACGTTCTCAAAGGCGCGGGTCTTGCGGCTGCGGCCGGAGTGGTGGCGTCCCCCGCCATCGCGCAGGTGGCGATGCCGGAGATCCGCTGGCGCATGGCGTCGAGCTATCCCAAGAGCCTCGACACCCTCTTCGGCGCAGGCGACATGATCGCCAAGCGCGTCGCCGCATCCACCGACAACAGGTTCCAGATCCAGACCTTCGCGGCGGGCGAGATCGTCGGTCCGATTCAAACCCTCGACGCCACGCAGAACGGCACCGTCGAGTGCTCCTATACCCTGTCGAGCTTCTTCATCGGCAAGGACCCGACCTTCATGTTCGACACCTCCGTGCCGTGGGGCATGAACGTGCGCCAGCATAACGCCTGGATGTATTATGGCGGCGGTCTGCAGCTCATGCGGGACTTCATGAAGGATTACGGCATCATGCCGATCCCTGCGGGCCAGACAGGCGCGCAGATGGGCGGCTGGTTCCGCAAGGAGATCAACTCCATCGAGGATCTCAAGGGCCTCAAGATGCGCATCGCCGGCATGGGCGGCCAGATCATGGCCCGGCTCGGCGTGGTGCCGCAGGTGCTGGGCGCAGCCGACATCTACCCGGCGCTGGAGCGCGGCACCCTCGATGCGGTCGAGTTCTCCGGCCCCTACGACGACGAGAAGCTCGGCTTCGTCAAGGTCGCCAAGTACTATTACTATCCTGGGTTCTGGGAAGGCGGCGCGCAGCCCTCGCTCTATGTAAACATGGACAAGTGGAATGAGCTGCCGGCGCATTACCGCGCCATCCTCGAAGCGGCCTGCGCGGAGGCCAACGCCCTGTGCGTGGCCAAATACGACGCCGAGAACGCGGAGGCGATCCGTCGTCTCGTCGGCCAGGGCGTTCAGCTTCGGCCCTTCCCGCGGGACATCATGGAAGTCAGCTACAGGGAGGCCTACAAGCTCTACAACGAACTCGCGGCCTCGAACCCGAAGTTCAAGAAGGTGTATGATTCCTGGAGCGCCTTCCGCGACAAGGAGCTCACCTGGTTCCGCATCGCGGAGCTGCCCTTCGACTACTTCGTCAACACGCAGCAGGGTCAGCCCCGCTGACCCTCGCAGCCGGGGGTGGCGTAGAGATGCCGCCCCGTGCGGGATCGAGCTTAGCCTGAGACGTTGTCCTTCCGAATGAGCCCTTCAGAACCCCCGAAGGAGACGGACATGAACAAAAAGCCTCAAGATCGAAAGCCTCGGCAGAACGCGAGCAGCCCAAAGGGCAAGGCCGCTTCGGACAACAAGAAGAAGCACCAGGACGAGTTGCTCGACGAAGGCGTCGAGGAAACCTTTCCGGCGAGCGACCCCGTTTCCGTGAAGATCGCAAAGTAGAACTCAGGTTCCTTGCCGTTGCGCCTGGGCTGTTCAAGCCCGGGGCTTTAGACCCCTCAGTTCCGGCTCGCCACCGCCACGCCCAGAGCCGCAAAGGCCATGCCGACCATCTGAACCAGGTTCAGGCTTTCCCCGAACAGGACGAACGCCATCAGGGCCGCCACCGGCGGCACGAGATAGAGCAGCGTCGCCACGCCCACCACGGCGCCGTGGCGGATCAGGTAGAGAAGCAGCCCGATCGCCCCGATGGAGAGGCCGAACACGGCCCAGGCGAGCGCGCCGAGAAGCGGCAGCGTCCATTCGATCCGCCCCTCCTCCAGCAGCAGCACCATGGGCAGGGTCACGGCCGCGGCTCCCATGAACTGGATGGTGGCGTTGACGCGCAGGTCCAGGGCGCTGCCGCTGCGCTTCTGCCAGATCGTACCGACCGTGATCGACAGCATGCCGAGCACGCAGACCCCGAGCGCCAGGGGCGGCACGCCGCCGTCGTTCAGCTTGGGCGCCACCACGAGCACCGCGCCCGCAAGGCCGATGACGATACCGGCCCAGCGCCGCCGCGACACCTTCTCGTTCAGGAGCGGCCCGGCCAGGGCGCCGGTCACGAGGGGCTGGAGCCCGGCCACCAGGGCCGAGATGCCGGCCGGCAATCCGTGCCTCACGGCCCAGAACACGCCGCCCAGATAGAGCCCGTGCAGGAGAATGCCGGCCACGAGGGCGCTGCCCCATTCCCGGCCCGTGCGGGGCCAGGAGAGGCCGGCCGCCAGAACAAGCCCGGCCAGCACCGCAATGGCGAGCAGGTAGCGGACCAGCAGAAAGGTCAAGGGCTCCGCATAGGGCGCCACGATGCGCGCGACGATGAACCCGGTCGCCCAGATGACGACGAAGAGCGGCGGCGCGAGTCGGGCGAGAGGTTGGGCTGAGGGCATGGCTGAGAGGTCCGGTCCCGCTGCGAGTAAAGGACCGGGGGCGTAAGTTCAATCCGCTTTCTCTAAGGTGCAGACGCCCCGGCGATGGAGCGGGTTCGGAGCATCCGCGGGAACAATCCCGTGATTTCCTGCGCATTCTCCCTCCCGGCTTCCGACGCCGGGAGGGAGAGCGGGGCCTCCCGCCCGGCTTTTTCCTGGGAACGATCCGGCACAGGGCCGCTTAAAGCATTGGCAAAGATGCACCTGTTGATCAGATAAGAGGTGTCGCCTTCTCCCGTGCAGCCTACTTTGCAGCCCTTTCTCGAAGCTGGAACCGGATCGCTTGAAACGCCTGCGCCTCTATTCCGAGCTCCTGGTCATCGCCATGAACCGCTTCGTGATGCACGACGCCTGGGCGATCGCCAGCCATATCGCCCTGTCGGTGCTGACGTCGTTCTTCCCGTTCCTGATCCTGGTGACCGCGCTGGCGGGCCTGTTCGGCACCGGCTCCCTGGCGGACGAGGTGGCCGACATCACCCTGGAAGCCTGGCCGAAGGAGATCTCGCGGCCCATTGCCGGCGAGGTCCACAACATCCTCACGGGCCGGCGCAGCGACGTGCTGACCCTGGGCGTGGTGCTGACGCTCTATTTCGCCTCGAGCGGGGTCGAGAGCCTTCGGGTCGGGCTCAACCGGGCCTATGGGGTTCGCGAGACCCGGCCCTGGTGGGTCACGCGGCTCGAATCCATCGCCTTCGTCATCGGCGGAGCCTTCATGCTCCTGGCCCTGTCGGTTCTCGTGGTGCTGGGGCCCTTCGTGTGGCGGGGCGTCCTGTACTGGCTGCCGGCCCTGCGGCCCCTCGACACCCTGATCGGCTTCCTGCGGATCGGCATCGCCACCATCGTCATCGTGGCCGGCCTGCTGCTGGCCCACAAGCTCGTGCCGGCGGGACGCAGGACCTTCCGGGCCGTGCTGCCGGGAGTGGGCATGACCCTGTTCCTCTGGCTGCTCGGCGGCTTCGGCTTCAGCTGGTATCTCGAGTATTACCCGGGCGCCTACGCCTCCACCTACGGGGGGCTTGCCACCGCCATGGTGGCGCTGATCTTCCTCTATACGCTGGGGGCGATCTTCCTGTTCGGCGGCGAGCTGAACGGGACCATTATTCTGGCCAAGCGCAGGCGGCTCAGCAAGGAGCGCCCGCCGCCCCACCTGACCGACTTCGTCACCATGCCTTAGGCGGCCTTCGGCCGGGGCGATATTCCCCGGCCGCGATGGCTGGTCGCGCGGATCAACCGACGATGCGGTACTTCACGAAGCCTTCCGGGGCATCGCCCATCTTCTCCACCTTGATTCCGGCCGGCTGATAGGCGGCGGCGTTGGGGCCTGTGGTGAAGGTCATGGTGACGTTCTGGGGCACCGCCAGGGACCAGGACCCGTCCGCCTTGGGCGCCACCTCCTTGCGCTCGACGATGAAGCGCATGATGGCGTCGCGGGTGAGGTCGGGCGCATCGAGCACGATGGTGCTGCCGTCGTTGCCCGGGAAGTTGCCGCCGCCGCCCGCGCGGTAGTTGTTGGTGGCGACGATGAACACCTGGTCGTCCGTCACGGGCTTGCCGTTATAGGTCAGGTCCTTGATGCGGCGGGCGTCCGGGTTCACCACCTTGCCGTTGTCGTCGTAGCGCGAGGCCTGCGTCGGATCGATCTTGTACTGGACGCCCGCGATCACGTCGAAATTGTAGGCCGGGAACTTGGCGTTCACGAGCTCCTGCTCGCCGCCCTTGGCCAGGTCGATCTGGTTGTAGATGCCCGCCGAGCGCTCCAGCCATTCGCGCACCTGCGCGCCGGTCACCTTCACGGCCCGGATCGTGTTCGGGTAGACGTAGATGTCCGCCATGTCCTTGATGGCGAGCGGGCCCGGCTTGATCTCGGTGAAGTAGTTCGGCCCGCCGCGGCCGCCGGCCTTGAAGGGCGCGGCCGCCGAGAGCAGGGGCAGATCCTTGTAGGGCGTGGTCCTGAGCAGATCCGCCACGTACCAGGCCTGGGCCTCGGCCACGAGCTTCACGGAGGCGTCGTCCGCCACCAGAGAGTAGTAGGAATGGATCGGCACCGCCGTGGTGCCCACGGGCTCGCGCACGTATTTGAGGGTCGCGTCGTGACCGGCCTGCGCGGCCGCGATCACGGCCGCATCGGAACCGACCTTGGCCACCACCTTACGATCGACGCGCTCGTAGATCGGCCGCGCCTCGGTGCGGAAATTCGCCACCTTCCAGGCGTCGCCCTCCTTGGTCAATTCGAGATCGACGAGGCCGAGATGGCTGCCCCAGAACCCGGCCATCACGGCGGGCTTGCCGTGGAGCGCGCCCTTCTGCACGTCGACGCCGGGAATGTTGGCGAACTCCTTGCCGCCCGGGAACACGAAATGCTGGTGCCCGGTGAGGATCACGTCGATGCCCTCGACCCGCGCAAGGTGCAGCGCCGCATTCTCCTCGCCGCCTTTCCGCTCGCCGCCCGCGATGCCCGAATGGCACAGGGCCACGACGATCTGAGCGCCGGCCTTCTTCAGCTCCGGCACATGCTTGTTGGCCGCATCGACGATGTCGGTGGTGGTCGCCCGGCCGTCGAGATGGGCCTTGTCCCATTGCACGATCTGCGGCGGCACGAAGCCGATGACACCCACCTTCAAGGGCTGCTTCGCGCCGGTCTCGTCCACGAACTCCCGGTCGAGGACGAGCCAGGGCTTCATCAGCGTCTCGCCGTTCGCCTTGACCACGTTGGCGCAGACCAGCGGGAATTTCGCCGCGCCCAGGGAGTTCTGCAGGAACTCGAGGCCGTAATTGAACTCGTGGTTGCCCAGCGTGCCGCCATCGTAGTTCAGCTCGTTCATGGCGGCCACCATGGGGTGCACGTCGCCGGGCTTCATGCCCTGGCGATAGGCCACGAAATCGCCGAGCGGCGACCCCTGGATCAGGTCGCCGTTGTCGAACAGCAGGCTGTTCTTGGCCTCGCCCCGGGCGGCCTTCACGAGGCTTGCGGTGCGCGCCAGCCCCACGGTCTCGTCCGGCGCGTCGCGGTAGTAGTCATAGGGAAAAACGTTCACGTGCAGGTCGGTGGTCTCCAGGATGCGGAGCTTCACGACGGGGCCTGCGGCAAAGGCCCATGAGGGGATTCCGGTGAGGGCGGCGGCGGCGACGCCGGTCTGAAGGACGCGGCGGCGGGTGATGGACGTTGTCATGGAATTTCCTGTTGCGAAACGCTGTTCGTCTAAGCGCAACAGAACACAAGTTTTGTGACAAGATCAACATAGCCGGCTAAGTCCGGCGGGCGATGGCGCTCGCAAGCCCCTTCCCCGCCGATTTGCTGCGCTCCGTCCGGCCTAAAGGACCGGCTGGAACTGCCACGCTCTTCGTCATGCCCGGCCTTGTGCCGGGCATCCACGGCTTTCTGCAGGTTGAAGGCGTGGATGGCCAGGCCTGATCCCCGGATCAAGTCCGGGGACGGCCATGACGGGGAGGGTCATCCTGCCGATCCTTTGGATCGGACCGGCGAGCCGCAGGCGAGGGAAGGGGATCGCGTGCAGGAGGAGGCGCCCTGAAGGCCCGGATGGCTCTGTCTGATGCTGTCAAAGAGCCA
>DASQTM010000252.1:0-2030 GCA_035641875.1 Microvirga sp.
CCACCGAGGCTCTCGCGTCGCCCCGGGCTTTCGTCGGCATGGCTATCGCCGCAGCCCTCGCCCAGGTGGGATCCCTCACCGCCACCTCCGCCCTGCCCTACGGCCGGATTCGTGCAACGGAGAGGGGGGCCGAAGGCCTGCGGGACTGGCGCAGGATCCTGCTGCCGACTCTGATCGGCGCTCTCGCCTGGTTTGCGATGACCGGCCTCATGGGCGCGACCCCCGTCGCCATGGTGGGGTGCGGGCTGTCAGGCGCGGTGGCGGGCACGATCGCCTGGCATGTGATGGCCATGTACGCACCCTCCCTGGCCCTTGCCTGCCTGCCGGTCGCAGCTCGCCCGATCCCGATAGTGGCCGCAGGAGGCGTCCTGCTGGTCGCCGGGACCCTGGCCTTCGCCCTGTCCCGTCAGGCGGAAGGCTTCTCCCTCGCGGCGGCTCTTCTGGGCGTCGGCTGGTCGCTGGCGACGCTCGGCACAACCCTGTGGGTTCACCGGGACGGGCAGCCCTCCCGCTGGCTCCTGGGCCTCCATGACGGCGCGCTGCTCGGCGCCGCGCTCCTCGGAGCCCTCGCGGCCAGCGCGTTCGCGTGAGCGGACACCCCTCCCCTTGGAACTTCTGGAGCCGTAGCGGCTAGTCTTTCCGAACATCAGCAGGTCCGGGCGATCATGGGTTTGACTTACGCCATCGGCGACATCCACGGGCGGCACGATCTCCTGCAGGCCCTCCTGCAACGCATCGGGGATCATGCAGGAGGCAGCCCGCACAAGCTCGTCTTCCTAGGGGATTACATCGATCGCGGCCCGGACAGCGCAGCGGTGGTCGACACGGTTCGGTCGCTTCAGGCCGGATCCGAGCCCGAGGTCGTTTGCCTCAAGGGAAATCACGAAGCCATGCTCCTGGAGGTCATCGAACGATCCGATCTCGTCCCGTGGTGGATCGACAACGGCGGCGATGCGACCCTCGCGTCCTTCGGCGCCGCATCCACCCGCGGGATCGCGGCGGATGTTCTGGACTGGCTCGGCTCCCTCCCGACGTCTCACGAGGACGAGCGCCGCTATTTTGTCCATGCCGGCCTCATGCCCGGCTGGCGCTTCGAGGATCAGACCGAGAAGCACAAGATATGGATCAGGGAGCCGTTCCTCGGCATGGACTACGATTTCGGCAAGCACGTGGTTCATGGGCATACGCCCCTGGCTTCGGCTCGCCCGGAGGTGCGGCCCTTCCGAACCAACCTCGATACGGCAGCGGTCTTCGGCGGGGCCCTGACAGCCGGAATCTTCACGGACGAACAGGGCCCGCCCGTGGGCTTTCTGCAAGCCGCTTGAGCTGCTCTTGGGGCATTGCCCGCACTAGAACCTGAAATTCCTCTCCCGCAGCATGGTCTCCCAGCGCAGGGTGTGCTCCACAATCTTGGACAAGTCGTCGTATCGGGGCTCCCAGCCGAGCCGGGAGCGAATGCGTGAGGAATCCGCCACGATGGCGACTGGGTCTCCGGCCCGGCGCGGGGCGATGCGAGCCTCGATCGGCCGGCCCGACACCGTCCGCACCGTGTCGATGACTTCCGACACCGAGTAGCCATGGCCATAGCCGCAATTCACCACAAGGCTTTCACCGCCATCGTTCAGATGGTTCAGAGCCTGCATATGAGCGGCGATGAGATCGCTCACATGGATGTAGTCGCGGATGCAGGTGCCGTCGCGGGTAGGGTAATCCGACCCGTAGACCTCCATGTGGGAGCGCATGCCCAGCGCCGTCTGGACTGCCACCTTGATGAGGTGGGTGGCGTTCGCAGTGGACTGCCCGTGGCGCATGGCCGGATCGGCTCCGGCGACGTTGAAGTAGCGCAGCACCGCGTAGCGCATGTCGTGCGCCGCCGCCACGTCCCGGAGCATCACCTCGGTCAGCTGCTTCGAGCTGCCGTAAGGCGATAGGGGCGTCAGAGCCGCGTCTTCCCCGATGGGCTCCTCGGACGCGTTGCCGTAGACCGCCGCGGTGGAGGAGAAGACGAATGTCCGGACGTCCGCCGCCAC
>DASQTM010000253.1:0-2017 GCA_035641875.1 Microvirga sp.
GGAGTGAAGGGGAAGGGTATCCACCCGATCAAGCGGCACCACGGGCTTCCCTCCCCCTTGTGGGGAGGGCCAGGGTGGGGTGTTGGCGCCACACCTTCATAGGCTCTCGCACACACCCCCACCTCCACCTCCTCCCCACAAGGGGGAGGAGAGCCCGTCGCGCCTGTGGAAAATGAATTCCCTTCCCGGCCCCTCAAGCCGCCGGGGACGACAACGTAGGAACGGGAGGCAAGGCATGGGGCGGGAGCGCGGGAGCGGACGGGACCTCAAGCGCGGGTTGATCCTGGAGGCGGCCAGGAAGGTGTTCGAGGCGGAGGGGCTCGATGGGGCGTCGCTACGCGCCATCGCGGCCGAGGCGGGCTATACGCCCCCTGCCCTCTACTTCCACTTCGATTCCAAGGAGGCGATCTACGCCGAGGTGCTGCAGGCTTCGCTCGCCAGCCTGAGCGAGGTGGTGACGCAGGCCGCTGCGCCCGCAAGGCGCCCTGCCGAACGCCTGCGCAGGGCCTCCCTCGCCTTCTTCGATTTCTACGCCGCGAACCCGCGCGATCTCGACCTCGGCTTCTACCTGTTTCGCGGCGGCATGAAGCCCAAGGGTTTGGGCAGGGAGCGGGACGAGGCGCTCAACGGGGCGCTCGCAGCGGCCCTCCGGCCCATCACCGACGCGGCCGAAGCCCTGGGCGCGACCCAAACGGAAGCCGGCATCCTCACCGTCGATGTGTTCGCTCACGCCGCAGGGCTTCTGCTCCTCGCCCATACGGGCCGCATCCGCATGTTCGGCCTCTCCGCGCCGGACCTGATGGCGCGCCATGTGGAGGCTTGGATCGAGCGGCTGTCGGGCTAAACCGGCCGCGGCCTCGCCGGAAGGCCGAGGGGGCATTCGAGCGCCTCGCGGTCCCAGTCGCCCGCGACGGCCGCGGCCGCATAGGTGGTCGACAGGAAGTCGAGCAGCAGGGCGTCCGGATCCTCGGCTGACCGGACTCTGTCATAGGGCAGGATGAACTCGCCCAGCGCCGTGTCGAAGGACGCGCCGGCCGTGACCTGCGCGTCGCGAAAGCCCGGCGGCTCGGGGTAGGCATAGGCGTAGAACGCCGCCTGGGGATAGGCGTCGCTGCCGGGCCAGAAGCCGGCGCTGCTCACCTCGTGCGAATAGGCTTCGCGGGTCACCGCATCGGGCAGCCCCGGCACGCCGCCCGGATGGAGCGGCGCGGGCCGCCCGGAGAAGCGCGTCACCGCAAGATCGAAGCTGCCCCAGAAGAAATGCACCGGGCTCGCCTTGCCCAGAAAGCCGCTGCGAAAGATCTTGAACACCCGGTCCGCCTGCACGAGCGCGCGCCAGAAGCGATGCGCCGCCTCGGCGTCGTAGGACTTGTGCGTTTCGTCCAGCGGGAAGCGGATCGGGTCCGGCACCTCGTTGGGCATGTCGTTGATCCTGACCGGGATGCCGAGGCCATGCAGGAGGTCGAGGACCCGACGGTGGAATTGCGCGACGCTCTGCGGTTCGAGCGCCAGCGACGGCGAATCCCCGCGGCTGGTGCGCACCAGGAGGCGATGCGCGATGAAGTCGAACTCGATCTCGAGGATCTCGTCCCCGGCCGGAACCGGAGAGGTGCTTAAGCCCCGCGCCGTCACGTAGAGCGGCACCTGCCAGCCATGATTGAGCCAGGGCGTCAGCGAAAGCCGGATCTTGCCGACGATCTGCGTCCAGAGCTGCAGGGTCGCGGCCGTGTCGCGCCAGGACGGGTAAGGCAGGCTGGGCCAGGCTGAGTTCCCCATGGAGCGCCTCCGCTGATCGGGCATGAAAGGGCTGGCGAATGTCGCCCAGCTTCATGATCAATACAAGCATCAGCCGCCGGGAGGTCCTCGCCCTGAGCTCTCCGGACCTTCGTTCCGCTTGCAATGAAGCCCAGGTGACGAACCGGCGCGCATGGCGCCGTCATGAGAACCGTGGCCCGGGACCGAGCGGGCTGCTCCCGTCGCAGGTCGGGCGCGGTCCCCGTTTGCAGGAATTCGTCCG
>DASQTM010000254.1:0-3818 GCA_035641875.1 Microvirga sp.
TGCTCGTCCACATAATCCTCGGCCATCTCCACGGCTTCTTCGAGGTTACCGGCCAAGAGGCGCTGATAGAGGCGCTCCTCGGGCGCAAGAACCGGGTCGCTGCCGAGGAGAACGCCCAGGAATTCGAGCTGCGGCACGTAACGGCCGATCACCACGAGGCAGACCGTCAGGGGCGTTGCCAGGAACAGCCCGACAGGACCCCACAAGGTGGTCCAGAAGATCGCCGCCATGATGATGGCTAGCGACGACAAGCCGGTGCTGGAGCCGTAAAGCCAGGGCTCGATGACATTGTTGCTGACGAGTTCGGCCAGGAGAAACAGCCCGATGACCCACAGCAGCATGGACCAGCCCGGATCGACGGCGAATGCGAGCGCGATGGGAAACAGCGCCGCCAGGAACGGCCCGAGATAGGGCACGAAGCGCAGGACCGCCGCCAGCAGCCCCCACAGGACCGCATTGGGAACCCCGATGAGGTAGAGGGCGATACCGATCGGCACGCCGTAGGTGAGGTTCACCACGAGCTGCATCAGGAGATAGCGGCTCACCCGGGCAGCCGCATCGTTGAGCGCCTGCGTGCTCTTCTGAAGGTCTCCGGCTCCGGCCAGCTTGATGAACCGGTCGCGCAGGTCTTCCTGCTCGAGCAGGACGAAGATCACGAAGATGACCACCAGGCCCGCCGTGGCCAATGGCGCGAGCAGGGGCCCCACGATGGTCTGGATGATCTCGAGAGGCTGGGCCTCGTCACGCTCGAGCCTGACGGTGACGGGCTCCTGGGGCGCAGGATTGCCGCCCAGGGTCGATCCTGGCTGCCCCGGAGGCTTGTCCGAAGCCTTCTCGTCTCCTGAGATTTCCCTGCTGAGGTCCTGGATCGTCGTCGTGACCTTGTCCACCACGCCGCCTCCCGGGGCGGATTCCTGCAGGCCGCGGATCTTCTCGGTGATGGTGGTCTGGTAGCTCGGCAGGTTGTTGGCAAGCTGGACCACCTGCCGGCCGACCACGAAGGCAATGCCGCCGATCAGGACGAACGCCAGAGCCACGGCGACGACCACCGAGGCGATGCGGGGCAGCCTCAGCCGTCTCAGCCAGTTCACCAGGGGCGTCAGGGCGAAGCTCAGGAGAATCGCAAGGGCGAAGGGAATGAAGATGTCGCGGCCGAAATAGAGCCCGCCGATCGCCAGAACGATGCCGCCCGCCGTGAGGATCGAGGAATTCGCAGGCGGCGCCGGCTGGAGAGGGGGCGGAGCCGGGTCGGCCATCGGGGCACCTTCTGGTTAAGCTGATGGCAGGTTAACTCGTCACCGGGCCGTTGGATCCGGGTTGGGGAGATCGTCCGCTCCCTTGCTCGGCCCTGCCTGGCCCGTTGTCGGTGTGGCCTCAGTGCTCGCGCCTCTCCGGCTCGACGACGACGCTTGGAGGGGAGTCGCCGGACCCGGACGCGAGAACGCTTTCCAGCTTGCCCTGAGACACAGCCTCGGCGGTCTCGCCCGGTGTGGGCCGCTCGATGCGGCGGGTCTTCGACCGCGCTTCCGGCCCGGTGTCGGCGGCTTTCCCGCTCCTGACCTCTGCAATCGTCTCGGGCGGGACGAGGCCAAGCTGGGCGGCATGCTCTGCGATCGCCACGCTGTCGGCGGCGAGCAGCAGGGTGCTGCCGGCCTGTGCCACGGTTATGGCCAAGGCTTCGATCTCCCCGATCCTCTTGGCGTCCCGTGACACATTGCGAATGTAGACTGCGAGCACCCGTCCGGGATGCTCCTCCACGATCTGCCGGTAAACCTCGGGATCGTGCTGTCCGCTGTCCCCGATGAGGATGAACGGCAGATCGCTGTAGAGCGACAGCATGTTGTGGATCAGCTCGCGCTTATGGTCCTTGGCCTTGCGGGGAAGCGGGCTTTTCCAGGAGACGCCCCATTCCCGCAGGAACAGGATCGGTCCGACCGGGATCCCGTGCCGTCCGAAGAACTCCTCCAGGATAGCGTAGATGCCCCACGGCGCCCGCGAGACATAGAGCATGGGGTTTTCCTGCCCGCCGGTCGCCCCGTCATGCAAGGCGCGGTACAACGCGCTCACGCCCGGGAAGGCGACCCGGCTTTCCGCATTCTGGACGAAGAGGCGCCAGAGCATCTTGAGCTTGTTGGCCACCCCTGTCCGCATGATCGTGTCGTCGATGTCGCTGATCACCACATACCGGCATCCGGATCGCGGAATGAAGATTTGAGCCTGCGCCTGAGCCGGATGAGGCTGGTCCAGCGCCAGATCCATCAGATGCCAGGAGCGGTCGGACGGCGGCGCCTCGCGAGGCGACATGTGAACCCTGAAATATCCGTCCCGATCCGTGGTGACGGTCTCCTCTGCGCCGTAGAACCGGACCGTGACGGCGACGCCGGCGAGCGCTCGGCGGACGAGGCGCCGGGTGATGTCCCGCAGTTGGGTGCGGATAAGGTCCCTCCTCGCCCCAGGGGTGGAGCGCGACTGCCGGAACACGCGGCCGATCAGAAAGACCTCGGACCCGGACCCATATCCTCGGTAGGGCTCAAGAACGATTCCCCCTTCGCCCTGGGCCTCCTGGATCGGGCGAGCGCCGACGCTCATGATCCGGAGGAGCGCTCCCTTCCAGGCTGCCATAATGCGGCTCAGCTTCATCACCGTGGCTCGTTGCCGATGGGTTGTGTCAAGAATGATCCCGTGCGGAGAAAGATCCCTGAGCCGAGGGTAATGAGATCTCGGCATGGTCACAAGGAAGTGCTGATGATCGGATTAGGCGCGCTGTTCTCGCAGGAATGATGGAGCAGGCGGGTGGGACCAATGGCGGCTGGACGACGCTGTTGACGAGCGCGGGCTCAAGCTTGTGCCTTTGCGCAATCCGAGCATCACGCGCCAGATTGGCATTGTTTGGCGGCGGGGGAGCCCCCTGTCGCCAATGGCCGACGAGTTGCGCAGGATCATCCTGAAGGCCTTCGCATGAGCCCAACCCACACGGCCAGGGGCGCAGCAGGCCGAGCAGGCGTCAATGAATCGATTTCATCAAAACGGCCAAACAAAGCATTTGAAGCCCCCCATCGGCTGATCCACAGTGCAGCCAGCCTATTCACCGGTTCCAGGGCGGTGGGCCGGCAGAGCCCCGTTCGCCCTTGAGCCGCGGCCTGACATCGCAAGACACTGAGGTGCGAGGCAAACATGACAAGTGGAAAGCGGGGCCTTGTGGTCACGGCCCATCCGGGGGACTTCGTGTGGCGCGCCGGCGGCGCGATCGCGCTTCATGCCCGCAAAGGCTATCGCATGAAGATCGTCTGCCTCTCGTTCGGAGAGCGCGGCGAGAGCCAGTGGGCCTGGAAGAAGGGCGACGCCGCCCTGGCCGAGGTCAAGGCCCAGCGCCAGGAGGAGGCCGAGCGCGCCGCCCAGACGCTCGGGGCCGAGATCGAGTTCTTCGATGCGGGCGACTACCCGCTGCGCCCCACCCCTGAGATGCTCGACCGTCTGATCGACATCTACCGGGAGCTTCAGCCCTCCTTCGTGCTGACCCACTCCCTGGAGGACCCCTACAACGTGGATCACCCGGAGGCGGCGCGCTTTGCCCAGGAGGCCCGCATCATCGCTCAGGCGGCCGGGCACAAGCCGCGCCCGGATCTCGCCTATGCGGCCCCGCCGGTGTTCCTGTTTGAGCCGCACCAGCCTGAGCAGTGCCACTACAAGCCCAACCTGATCCTGAACATCGACGAGGTGTGGGAGACGAAGCGCCGGGCGTTTGAGATCCTGGCGGCCCAGAAGCACCTCTGGGACTACTACACCCGGGTGGCGCTGAACCGCGGCATGCAGGGGGG
>DASQTM010000255.1:0-2761 GCA_035641875.1 Microvirga sp.
AAGCCTATTCGAATCTTCTGGACACCTCGCCCGCGGATGCGCCTTGGGCTTCCGCCGTCAGGCAGCAACTGACCCGCCTCGGCGCGTTGGCAACCATTGCAGGGCAGGGCGGCGAACCCCAGATGGGCGCCGAGGATATCGCCCGCATGGTGTCCGGCCTTGCGGGCCGCCTGGAGGCTCAGGGCGGAACCGCCGAGGAATGGGCGCGCCTGATGCGCTCCTACGTGGTGCTGGGACAGCGCGACAAGGCCGTCGCCGCAGCCCGGCGCGCCCGGCAGGCGCTCGCGCAGGATGATCGTGCCGTTGAGGCCATCGATACGATGGCCCGTGACCTGAAACTGACCGACGCCGAGCAATGACCAGGAAACAACGCCGACTGACCCTGATCGGTGCCGCAGGATGCGTCCTGGCGGTTGCGCTCGGTCTTGTCCTCTACGCCATGAACGACACCATCGTGTTCTTCAATTCGCCTGCGGACATCCAGGCGAAGAACGTGCAGCCCGGCACCCGCTTCCGGCTCGGCGGCCTCGTGAAGGAGGGCACGGTCCGGCGGGACGGCGATCAGCAGGTGACCTTCGTGGTCATGGACGCTCAGGAGTCGATTCAGGTCAGCTACAAGGGATTGCTGCCCGACCTGTTCCGCGAGGGACAGGGGATCGTGGCCGAGGGCGTGCTCGAAAGCCCGAGCGTCTTCCGGGCCGACACGGTTCTGGCCAAGCACGACGAGAATTACATGCCGCGCGAAGTGGCGGATACCCTGAAGCGTCAGGGGCATTGGCAGGGCGAGGCGAACGCTTCGCCCCCGACGCAGTAACAAGGGAGCACCCTCGTGTTGGTCGAGGCCGGACATTTTGCACTCGCCTTGGCGCTCGGGTTGTCCCTGATCCAATTCGTGGTGCCGCTCTGGGGCGCGCGGGCGAACGATCCCGTGCTGATGGCGGTGGGGCCCGCGACCGCTGTGGCGGTGCTGATCTGCATCGTCTTCGCCTTCTTAAGCCTCACGGCGGCCTATGTGGCCTCCGACTTCTCGGTGCTGAACGTGGTCGAGAATTCACACTCCACCAAGCCGCTGATCTACAAGATCTCCGGCGTCTGGGGGAACCACGAGGGCTCCATGCTCCTCTGGGTGCTGATCCTGGCCCTGTTCGGCTCGGTGGTGGCCCTGTCGAGGAACAGCATTCCGGCCCGGCTTCAGGCCAATACGCTCGCCGTTCAGGCCGCCGTCACCATCGCGTTCCTTCTCTTCGTCCTCATGACGTCGAACCCCTTCACCCGGGTCGTCCCGGCTCCCGTGGAGGGACAGGACCTCAATCCTCTGCTCCAGGATCCCGGCCTCGCGATCCACCCGCCGCTTCTCTACATCGGCTATGTGGGCTTCTCGATCTCCTTCGCCTTCGCCTGCGCGGCGTTGATCGACGGACGCATCGATGCGGTGTGGGCCAGGATCGTGCGGCCATGGACGCTGGGCGCCTGGGCGTTCCTGACGCTCGGCATCGCCATGGGCTCCTACTGGGCCTATTACGAACTCGGCTGGGGCGGCTGGTGGTTCTGGGACCCGGTGGAGAACGCCTCCCTCATGCCCTGGCTCGCCGGCACGGCCCTGCTGCATTCCACCGTGGTGATGGAAAAGCGCGACGCCCTGAAGGTGTGGACGATCCTGCTGGCGATCCTGACCTTCTCCCTGTCGTTGCTCGGAACCTTCCTGGTGCGCTCCGGGGTTCTGACCTCGGTTCATTCCTTCGCGGTCGATCCGGCGCGCGGCACCTTCATCCTCGGCATCCTCATCATCTTCATCGGCGGGTCGCTGGCGCTGTTTGCCTGGCGCGCGCCGCTCCTCAAGCAGGGCGGCCTGTTCGCGCCGGTCTCCCGCGAGGGCGCGCTCGTCCTCAACAACCTGTTCCTGGCCACCGCCTGCGCGACGGTCTTCATCGGCACGCTCTATCCGATGGCGCTGGAGGCGCTCACGGGTGAGAAGATTTCCGTGGGCGCGCCCTTCTTCAACTTCACCTTCCTGCCCCTGATCGTTCCGCTCCTGCTGCTTCTGCCGCTGGGACAGACGCTTGCCTGGAAGCGGGGCAACTTCCTCGGCTCGGCCCAGCGGCTCTACGCGGCCTTCGGTCTCGCCCTCGTGGCGGCGCTCGCCCTGCTGGCCTTCGAACATGGCGGACCGGTCGCGGCTCCCCTCGGCATCGGCCTGGGCCTCTTCCTGGTCCTGGGCTCCCTCAACGAGATCGCGACCCGCTCCTGGACCAAGGGGAGTTCTCTATCGGCAACCTGGCGCAGGGCCTCCGGCCTGCCGCGCTCCACCTGGGGCACGGTGACCGCCCATGCGGGCGTGGGCCTTACGGTGATCGGCGTCGCCGCCACCGCCTGGGGGGTCGAAGGCCTCGGGACCCTCAAGCCCGGCCAGAGCCTCAAGGCAGGGGCCTATGAGGCGAGGCTCGAGCGCGTCGTTCCGCGCATGGAGGCCAATTACCGGGAGGATGTGGCCATCCTGACGATCTCCCGCAGCGGCCGGGAGCTTGGCGCCGTCGAGACCATGAAGCGCCTCTACGTGACCCGCGGCATGCCGACCACCGAGGCGGGGATCATGACCGTCGGCCTCGGCCAGGTTTACGCGAGCCTCGGGGAGGTGCAGCCGGACGGCTCGGTGGGCGTGCGGCTCTACCACAAGCCCCTGGTTCTGCTGATTTGGCTCGGATCCGTCGTGATGGCGGCGGGCGGAGCCCTCTCGCTCACAGACCGGCGCCTGCGCATCGGC
>DASQTM010000256.1:0-3575 GCA_035641875.1 Microvirga sp.
CTGAAGATCGGCAGGTTCAGGTTGAAGCCGACGCCCAGGTTGAGGCAGAGCCCCTGATCCCGGCGGCTCTCCGGCAGGAGGACGATCCCGTTTCGGATGGCGTCCTGCTCGCGTCGGATCTCAACGGGACGGCCCGACACCGCGATTTGGCCCGAGGTCTTCCGCTGCCGGCCGAACACGCAATGGGCGAACTCGCTGCGGCCGGCTCCGATGAGCCCGTAGAGGCCCACGATCTCGCCCCGGCGAACGGTGAGAGACACGTTCGAGAAGCCGGGCCCGCTCAGGTCCCTCACGTCGAGCAGCA
This sequence comes from Microvirga sp., assembly GCA_035641875.1. Classification (GTDB taxonomy): domain Bacteria; phylum Pseudomonadota; class Alphaproteobacteria; order Rhizobiales; family Beijerinckiaceae; genus Microvirga. The sequence goes on from DASQTM010000256.1 coordinate 305, forward strand.
CCTCGCCCGGCGCGATCTTTTCCTTGTAATGCACCTCTTCGATCGAGCGGGCGACCATGTCGCGAATGAGCTCCCGCTCGTTGGTCTGCGCAACCACCCGCGTCGCCACGAGCTGCCCGTCGCGGAGCACCGACACCCGGTCGGCCAGCTGAAAGATCTCCTCCAGCCGGTGGCTGATATAGACGATGGTCATGCCCTGCCGGTGCAGGCGCCGGATCAGGCTGAAGAGCTGATCCGCTTCGCTCCGGGTCAGATAGGCCGTCGGCTCGTCGAAGATCAGGAACTGGGTGCCGCGCACGGCGGCGCGCGCCGTCGCGACCAGCTGCTGCTGGCCGATGGTCAGGGAGCTCAGAGGAGCCCCTGCGGGCAGCCGGAACCCGAGGTCATCGAGAATACGTTGCGCCTTGCGGGCCATGGCGCGGTCGTTGAGGAGGCCGAATTTCACGTCCTCCTCGCCGAGAAACATGTTCGCCGCCACCGACAGGTGCGAGCACAGCACGACCTCCTGGTGGACCGCGTTGATCCCCAGCGCCAGCGCATCGTGAGGGGTGTCGAGGGAGACTTCCTTGCCGCGCCACAGGATCGTGCCCGACGTGCGGGTATGGGCGCCGGTCAGGAGCTTGATCAGGGTGGATTTGCCGGCTCCGTTCTCGCCGATGATGGCGTGAACCTCCCCCTGCCGGAAGGCAAGGTCGACGGTCTTGAGGGCATGGGTTCCGGTGAACCACTTGTCGAGCTTGCGAAGCTCCAGAACCGGCGTGTCGACCAGCTCAGCAGAAGGCGGGGCCGAACGGATCTCCCGTTCGGCCCCGGTTCCCGGTGCAACCCCGCTCATCCGACGGCCTCCGCCTGAGGGAGAATGAGCGGGCTCATTCCTTACTTCACCTTCGGGTTCAGGAGCGCCTGAGACCGTTCGGTCGACATGTTGGCCTTGGTGATCGTGTTCACGCCCGTGTCCACGTTCTCGGGCACCTTCTCGCCCTTGGAGGCTGCGAGCGCCGTCTTCACGCCGTCGTAGCCCATGCGGTAGGGATCCTGCACGATCAGGGCCGAGATCACCCCGTCCTCAAGGAATTTGACGAGCTTCTCGTCGTTGTCGAAGCCGATGAGCTTGATCTTGTCCTGCGCCTTGTTCTCGGCAATGGCCTGGCCTGCGCCCTGCGCCATGATCAGGTTTGACGCGAACACGCCGCGCAGGTTCGGCATCGAGGTGATGAGGTCCGTCATGATGTTGAGGCCGGTGGTCTGCTGACCGTCGGCGACCTTGTCGGCCACGAGCTTGATGCCCGGATATTTCGCGGCGATCTGCTCCTTGAAGCCCTTGGCGCGCTGGTCGAGGGAGCCGACGCCCGGCAGGGACGTGATCAGCGCGACCTCGCCTTCAGCCTTGCCGTATTTCTCCGTCATGGCGGCGGCCAGCGCATCCGCCGCCGCGCGTCCGCCCGCCACGTTGTCGGTGGTCAGGAACGACGTGAAGGACTTGCTGTCGGCGGCCGAGTCGATGCCGATGATCTTCACCCTCTTGGCGGCCTCCGTGATGGGCTCCCCGAGGGCTGCGAACTGGGTCGGCGAAATCACGACGGCCGCCGGCTTGCCCGAGACGGCGTTCTCGAGGATCGAGATCTGGCCGGTGATGTCGGCCTCGGACTGCGCGCCGAGTTCTGGAACCTTGACGTTGAGATCCTGCCCCGCCTTGCGGGCCCCGGCGAGCACGATCTGCCAGTAGAACGAGGTGGTGTCCTTGACGATGATGGGGATCGTCGGCTGTTGAGCGACAGAGGGTTGAACGAACCCGAACGACGCGGCCATAAGGCCCGCCAGGAGCCAAGATTTCCTCATTGGTGTTTCCTCTGGAGAGGGCTCGGTCCGATGCCGTTGCCCGTTATATGTTGTGAATTGCAGGAGGTTTATTCAGAGGGCATCCCTCGCGGGAGCCCCGCCTCAACCGTTTCCCGAGATGGCGCCTGGCCGCGACCAGGCGCGTGCTTCTCCCTGTTGCTTGTGAGACAAAACGGAATCGCCACTTATCTATAGGGATGATAGGTCCGCGGGCAAATAAGCACAAGTGGATTACCTCTCCCGACAATCCCGATCCGGGCATATGGCGGTGGCGCTGCAATGCACATTCCGACGCCACAGGAATTGGCGCGCTCAAATCAAGCGCAGGCTGCGCCGATGCGCAACGGCAGAAGGGTGGTGACACCTGACGGACCGACGTGCTTAAATGAACTCTGGCGCGCAGACGCCGGCCAAGCAAGGCTTGGAACGAAGGGAGGAAGTCGCTTGTCACTCCTTGTGCTACAGGACATTGGGAAAGAGTTCGGCGCCATTCGGGCGCTCTCCCATGTCAATCTCACGATCGGGCCTGGAGAAGTGGTGGGCCTGATGGGCGACAACGGCGCCGGCAAATCCACCCTGGTGAAGATCATCGCCGGCAACTTCCCACCGTCCCACGGCCGGGTCCTCTTCGAGGATCAGGAGGTGCATTTCAGCAAGCCCGTCGATGCTCGCGCCATCGGGATCGAAGTGGTGTACCAGGACCTGGCGCTGGCCGATAACTTGACCGCTGCCGGCAATGTGTTTCTCGGACGCGAGCTCAAGCGCAAGGTCGGTCCGTTCTCGTTCCTCGATCACGCCGCCATGAACCGGCGCACCGGCGAATTGTTTCGCGAACTCAAGTCGGAGACGCGCCCCGACGACGTGGTGAGGGCCATGTCGGGGGGCCAGCGCCAGGCCGTGGCCATCGCCCGCACGAGGCTTGCGCGGGCCAAGCTCATCCTCATGGACGAGCCGACGGCGGCCATTTCCGTCCGGCAGGTCGCCGAGGTTCTCGACCTCATCCGCCGGCTTCGGGACGCGGGCATCGCCGTGATCCTGATTTCCCACCGCATGCCGGACGTCTTTTCCGTCTGCGAGCGCGTGGTGGTGATGCGGCGCGGCACCAAGGTGGCCGACAAGCCCATCGGCCAGTCGAGCCCCGAAGAGGTGACGGCCCTGATCACGGGCGCAAAGGAAGCCGCCTGATGAGCGACATGTCCCAGGCATCCGGCAAATCCGAGGCGGGCGACTTCTCCAATGTCGGCAAGACCGCTTGGTGGCGGCGCGGCTTCTTCGCGAGCCAGACGGCCTACGTGGCGGCGGCCCTCGTGGTGATCATGATCATTATGTCGCTGCTGAGTTCGGCCTTCCTCAGCCCCGGCAATCTCGCCAACGTGGCCAAGAACTTCTCCTTCGTGGGAATCGTCACGCTCGGTGTTACGCTCGTCATCGT
>DASQTM010000257.1:0-2107 GCA_035641875.1 Microvirga sp.
AGGTCGACCGGGAGGAGCGCCCCGATGTGGACCATATCTACATGAGCGCGCTGCATCTTCTTGGCGAGCAGGGCGGCTGGCCTCTGACCATGTTCCTCAGCCCCGAAGGCGAGCCGTTCTGGGGCGGCACCTACTTCCCCAAGGAGCCCCGTTTCGGACGGCCCGGCTTCGTGCAGGTCCTGCGGGAGATCAGCCGTCTCTATCAGGCCGAGCCGGAGCGGATCGCCCGCAACAGAGATGCCCTCAAGCAGCACTTGGCCCAGACCGCCGCCGGGGACGGCGGCGCCTTGACGCCAGTCGATCTCGACCGGATGGGCCTGCGCCTCACCGAACTCATTGACCAGGAGAATGGAGGGCTCAAAGGCGCGCCGAAATTCCCCAACCCGCCAATCCTCGAATTTCTCCTGCGCTATGCCAGGCGGGCGAGAGACGGTCAGGCCCGGCAGCGTTTCCTGCTGAGCCTGGAGCGCATGGCCCTGGGGGGCATCCACGATCATCTCGGCGGCGGCTTCGCCCGCTACTCCACGGACGAACGCTGGCTCGCGCCGCATTTCGAGAAGATGCTCTACGACAATGCGCCGCTCCTGGAGCTCTACGCCCTGGGCTATGCCGAGACGGGACGGGCCCTGTTCCGCAATGCGGCGGAGGGGATTGTGGCCTGGCTCGAACGGGAGATGACGATCCCGGAAGGAGCCTTCGCATCGAGTCTCGACGCGGATTCGGAAGGCGAGGAAGGCCGCTTCTACGTGTGGAGCCTCGCGGAGATCCTCGAGGTGCTGGGCGAGGCGGACGCTGCCTTCTTCGCCAAGGTCTATGACATTTCGGAGCACGGGAACTGGGAGGAGACCAATATCCCGAACCGGCTCATCTCCGGCGAGGCCCCTCCGGAGATTGAGGAGCGGCTGGCCTCCATGCGGGCCAAGCTCCTGGAACGGCGCGCCTCCCGGGTCAGGCCCGGCCTCGACGACAAGATCCTGGCTGATTGGAACGGGCTGATGATCGCGGCGTTGGTGCGCGCCTCTCCCCTCCTCGACCGGCCGGATTGGATGGGGCTCGCGCAACGGGCGTACCGTTTCGTCGCGGGCTCCATGAGCCGGGACCGGGTGCTCGGTCATTCCTGGCGCGGCGGCTCCCTCATCTTCCCGGGCTTCGCCCTCGATCACGCCGCCATGATGCGGGCGGCGCTGGCGCTCTACGAGGCCACGGGCGAGCCATCCTGCCTCCGAGATGCCGGAGCTTGGCGCGATGTCCTGCTCGATCAATTCATGGTGGAGGAGACCGGCTCTCTCGCCATGACGGCCAAGGACGCCGACCCCCTCGTGGTGCGGCCGCAGCCCACCCATGACGATGCGGTGCCCAATGCCAATGGGGTCTTTGCGGAAGCGCTCGTGCGGCTGGCGCAGATCACCGAAACCGGGGAGGATCACCAAAGGGCCTCGGAGATCCTCACGCGCCTCGTAGGCATCGCCCGCGCCGCGCCCCTCGGGCATGTGTCGATCCTGAACGCCCTCGACCTCCACCTGCGCGGCGTGAGCATCCTGGTCACGGGGCAAGGGGCGGAAGCTCTGTTCGATGCGGCCCTGCGGATCCCCTATCTCGACCGAAGCGCCCGTTGGCTGCGGCCGGGCGAGGTGCTGGACGAGAACCATCCCGCCAAGGCCCTCGCTGCATCGACTGGGGAAGCCCAGGCTCTGGTCTGCGCTGGGATGCGCTGCTCCCTGCCGGTGGGGGATGTGGACGTCCTGGGAGCGCAGGTGCGGGAGATGCTAGGATCCGCCGGACCCTAACGGCCGTCGGGTGCAGAACACGAGAAGAGCCCCACCCGTCAGCCCTCTGCGGCTTTCACCTGCCGCTTCAGATGGGCGAGGGGCAGCGCCGCGTCGGATTTCACCTGCGTCAGGGCAAAGTTTGAGCGGATGTCGCCCACCATCGGCAGGGTCAGGAGCTTTTCCGTGAGGAGCCGTTCGTAAGCCTTGAGGTCCGGCACCACGATCTCGACGATGAAATCCGCCGTGCCGGACACCATGTGGCAGGCCACCACTTCGGGCATGACCGCAAGGGTATCCTGCAAGGCTTTCGCGTTGTCGCGGGAATGCTTCTCCACCTT
>DASQTM010000258.1:0-5442 GCA_035641875.1 Microvirga sp.
GCAACGACGGCGTGTCCTTCACCAAGGCCGGCGCGCGCAAGATCGCCCATTTCGTCGACACGGACATCAAGCGCATCCTCGGAAACGGGCAGCCCGGAACGGCGACCGCCGCCCTGCCACCTGCCACGGAGACTCCCGCCGGGGCAAATCCGGCGGCTCCCCCCATCGAGGCCGCCCTGCCGCCTCCGCCGGATGCGCCCGTTCCCGTGTCCCTGCCCAGCAAGCCGGTGGTCGGGCCCGTTCTGCCCCTCACCCGGCCGGACGTGACGCCGGGCGGCACCCTGGTGTCAGGCGCGCCCAAGCTCACCGGGGACCACGCCTATCCGGTGCAGCGGGCCCTGCGGAACGGAATCGCACCCAGCGCGCGGCCGGGCCGGGCCGACGATTTCCGCTGGCCGCGCACCTGAGGTGAGGTAACAGGCCTCACACCGGCAGGCTGCTCGACCCCGTCAGGAACGTGTCGATGGAGCGCGCCGCCTGGCGGCCCTCGCGGATTGCCCAGACCACCAGGGACTGGCCGCGGCGCATGTCGCCCGCCACGAAAACCTTGTCGCTCGACGTCCTGTAGCTCCTGTCGTCGGCCACCACGTTGCCGCGCCGGTCGATAGTGACGCCGGACTGCTCCAGCAGGCCCTCCTTCACCGAACCGGCAAAGCCGATGGCGATGAACACGAGGTCGGCCCTGAGGATGAACTCGCTGCCGGGGATCGGCTGGCGCCGCTCGTCCACCCGGGCGCATTGCACGCCGATGGCGCGGCCCTTCTTGCCCTCGATCCCCAACGTGGCCGCCTGGAACTCGCGCTCGGCGCCTTCCGCCTGGCTGGAGGAGGTGCGCATCTTGGTGGGCCAATAGGGCCACACGGTGAGCTTGTCCTCGCGCTCGGGCGGGCGCGGGCGGATGTCGAGCTGTGTCACGGAGAGCGCGCCCTGGCGGAAGGCGGTGCCGACGCAGTCGGAAGCCGTATCGCCGCCGCCGATCACGATCACATGCTTGCCCGCAGCCAGGATCGGCTCCGCCGTCACGTCCTCGCCGTTCACGCGCTGGTTGGACTGGGTGAGATACGGCATCGCGTAATGCACGCCGACGAGATCCTGCCCCGGCAGGTTCGGGTTGCGCGGGTCCTCCGCGCCGCCGGCGAACAGCACCGCGTCGAACTCGTTGTGGAGCGACGCGAAGCTCTTGTCCGCGCCGATGTTGACGCCGCAATGGAAGACGACGCCCTCGGCCTCCATCTGCTTCACCCGGCGGTCGATGTGGTACTTCTCCATCTTGAAGTCCGGGATGCCGTAGCGGAGCAGCCCGCCGGGCTTCGCCTGACGCTCGAACACATGCACCTCGTGCCCGGCGCGGGCGAGCTGCTGGGCGGCCGCCATGCCGGCCGGCCCCGAGCCGATGACGGCGACGCGCTTGCCGGTCGTGACCTCGGGCGGCTCCGGCTTCACGAAGCCCATCTCCCAGGCCTTGTCGGCGATGGCCTGCTCGATGGTCTTGATGGTGACCGGCTGGTTCTCCAGGTTGAGCGTGCAGGCCTCCTCGCAGGGAGCCGGGCAGATGCGGCCCGTAAACTCCGGAAAGTTGTTGGTGGTGTGGAGGTTGCGCGACGCCTCCTCCCAGTCGTTCTGCCAGACCAGGTCGTTCCAGTCCGGGATCTGGTTGTGCACCGGGCAGCCCGTCGGCCCGTGGCAGAACGGGATGCCGCAATCCATGCAGCGCCCCGCCTGCTTCTTCAGGTCATTGTCGTCCAGCGGCAGCGTGAACTCCCGGAAGTGGCGCACGCGCTCACCGGCGAGCTGATACTTCTGCTCCTGCCGGTCGTATTCGAGAAAGCCTGTGACCTTGCCCATTGCTTGAACTCTTTGATCCTTATTCCGCCGCCTGGCGGCTGCGCAGGCGATCCATCTCCTGGAGCGCCCGGCGATACTCCACCGGCATCACCTTCACGAACCTGGTGCGGTAGCCCGCCCAATTGTCGAGAATCTCCTTGGCGCGCGCCGAGCCCGTGTAGGTGTGGTGATTGGTGATGAGCTGCATCAGGCGCTCCTCGTCGGGGCCCGACATGTTGGCCATGATGTCGATGCGGCCCTTGGTTTCCAGATCGCCGCCGTGATGGTGGAGGCGGCGCATCAGGTCCTCCTCCTTCTCCACTGGTTCGAGATCGACCATGGACAGGTTGCAGCGCTTGGCAAAGGTGCCGTCCTCGTCGAGCACATAGGCGATCCCGCCGGACATGCCCGCAGCGAAGTTGCGGCCGGTGGGGCCGAGCACGACCACGAGGCCGCCGGTCATGTATTCGCAGCCGTGATCGCCTGTGCCTTCCACCACCGCGATGGCGCCGGAATTGCGCACGGCGAAGCGCTCGCCCGCGACGCCGCGGAAATAGGCCTCGCCGGCGATTGCCCCGTACATCACCGTGTTGCCCACGATGATCGAGCGCTCCGGCGCGGCCCGCGTGTCCGCAGGCGGCCGGATGATGAGCTTGCCGCCCGACAGGCCCTTGCCCACGTAATCGTTGGCGACGCCTTCCAGGTTCACGGTCACGCCCGCGGCGAGCCACGCGCCGAAGCTCTGGCCGGCGGTGCCCTTCAGGTTCACCGTGATGGTGTCGTCGGGCAGGCCCTCGTGGCCGTAGCGCTTGGCGACCTCGCCGGAGAGCATCGCGCCCACCGTGCGGTCGGCGCTGCGCACCTTCGCCTCGATGGTCACAGCCTCGCCTCGCTCCAGGGCTGCTTCAGCCTCCGCGATGAACCGGCGGTCCAGAACCTCATCGATGGGGTGAGCCTGCCGCTCCCGGTGACGGATGGCCACGTCCGGGCCCGCGTCCGGTTTGTGGAAGAGCCTGCTGAAGTCGAGACCCTTCGCCTTCCAATGATCGATGGCCCCGTTCTTGTCGAGGAGGTCCGACTGACCGATCATCTCGTCGATGGTTTTAAAGCCCATCGCGGCCATCAGCTCGCGCACTTCCTCGGCGACGAAGAAGAAGTAGTTGATCACGTGCTCGGGCAGGCCCTTGAAGCGCTTGCGCAGCACCGGATCCTGGGTGGCGACGCCCACGGGGCAGGTGTTGAGGTGGCACTTGCGCATCATGATGCAGCCCGCCGCGATCAGGGGTGCGGTGGAGAAGCCGTATTCGTCGGCTCCGAGGAGCGCCGCGATCACCACGTCGCGTCCGGTGCGAAGGCCCCCGTCGGCTTGGAGCGCCACGCGGCCGCGCAGGCGGTTGAGCACCAGGGTCTGCTGGGTTTCGGCAAGTCCCAGCTCCCAGGGAGAGCCCGCGTGCTTGAGGGAGGTGAGCGGCGACGCGCCGGTGCCGCCCTCGAAGCCCGAGATGGTGATGTGGTCGGCCCGCGCCTTGGCGACGCCCGCCGCCACGGTGCCGACGCCCACCTCGGAGACGAGCTTCACCGACACGTCGGCGGAAGGATTCACGTTCTTCAGGTCGAAGATCAGCTGCGCCAGATCCTCGATGGAATAGATGTCGTGATGCGGCGGCGGCGAGATGAGGCCGACGCCGGGGGTCGAGTGGCGCACGCGGGCGATCTTGGCGTCCACCTTGTGGCCGGGCAGCTGGCCGCCCTCGCCGGGCTTGGCTCCTTGAGCCACCTTGATCTGCATCATGTCGGAATTGACGAGGTATTCCGTCGTCACCCCGAAGCGCCCCGAGGCCACCTGCTTGATGGCCGAACGCTTGGAGAGCCCATTGGGCAGGGGCCGGAAGCGCTCCGGCTCCTCGCCGCCCTCGCCGGTGTTGGACTTGCCGCCGATGGCGTTCATGGCGATGGCGAGGGTCTCGTGCGCCTCCTTGGAAATCGAGCCGAAGGACATGGCGCCGGTGGAGAAGCGCCGCACGATGCTTTGCGCGGGCTCCACCTCGTCCAGCGCAACTGGCGCGCGTCCGGTCTCATCCGCGAGCTTGATGCGGAAGAGGCCGCGGATGGTCTTGAGCTCGTTCTCCTGCTCGTTCACGAGCTTCGCGAACTCGCGGTAGCGGTCCCCCGCGTTGAGGCGCACCGCGTGCTGGAGGGTCGCCACCGTGTCCGGATTCCAGGCATGAACCTCGCCGCGGGTGCGATAGGCGTATTCGCCGCCCACGTCGAGGGCGGTCCGATAGATCGGCGCGTCGCCGAAGGCGTCCCGGTGGCGGCGCACGTTCTCCTCCGCCACCTCGTCCATGCCGATGCCCTCGATGATGGTGGCGGTGCCGAAGAAGTCGCGGTTGACGAATTCCGACTTGAGGCCGATCGCATCGAAGATCTGCGCGCCGCAATAGGATTGGTAGGTGGAGATGCCCATCTTGGACATCACCTTGAGCAGGCCCTTGCCGATGGACTTGATGTAGCGCTTGATCGCTTCGCTTGCGTCCACTTCCTGCGGCAGCTCGCCCGCCTCGTGCATGGCCGCGATGGTCTCGAAGGCGAGGTACGGATTGATCGCCTCCGCGCCGTAGCCCGCAAGGCAGGCGAAGTGATGGATCTCCCGCGGCTCGCCGGATTCGACCACGAGGCCGACCGAGGTGCGAAGCCCTTTCCGGATCAGGTAATTGTGCACGGCGGCGGTGGCCAGCAGCGCCGGGATCGGAATGCGGTCCGGGCCCACCATGCGGTCGGTCAGGATAATGATGTTGTAGCCGCCGTGCACGGCCGCTTCCGCGCGGTCGCAGAGCCGGTCGAGGGCGCCGTCGAGGGCCGCCGCGCCGAGCTCCGCGTCATAGGTGATGTCGAGGGTCTTGGTGTCGAAGCGGTCCTCGAAATGGCCGATGCAGCGGATCTTCTCCAGGTCCTCGTTGGTGAGGATCGGCTGGCGCACCTCCAGGCGCTTGCGGCGCGAGGTGCCCTCGAGATCAAGGATGTTCGGGCGCGGCCCGATGAAGGACACGAGGCTCATGACGAGCTCCTCGCGGATCGGGTCGATCGGCGGGTTCGTCACCTGGGCGAAGTTCTGCTTGAAATAGGTGTAGAGCAGCTTCGACTTGTCGGAGAGCGCGGAGATCGGGGTGTCGGAGCCCATGGAGCCCACCGCCTCCTGGCCCGTCACGGCCATGGGCTGCATGAGCAGCTTGAGGTCCTCCGCGGTGTAGCCGAAGGCCTGCTGGCGGTCGAGGAGGGACACGTCCGTGCGGGATTCCCGCGCCTGCACGGGCTTCAGGTCCTCCAGCACGATCTGCGTGCGCTTCAGCCAGTCCTTGTAGGGATGGGCGTCGGAGAGCTGCTGCTTGATCTCGTCGTCGGAGACGATGCGCCCCTGTTCCAAATCGATGAGCAGCATCTTGCCCGGCTGCAGGCGCCACTTCTCGACGATTGTCTCCTCGGGGATCGGCGGGACGCCCATCTCGGAGGCAAGCACTACGAGGCCGTCGTCGGTGACGAGATAGCGCGCCGGCCTGAGGCCGTTGCGGTCGAGGGTTGCGCCGATCTGGCGGCCGTCCGTGAAGCAGATGGCGGCGG
>DASQTM010000259.1:0-2686 GCA_035641875.1 Microvirga sp.
AAAGCTAGACAGCTTCCCATGAAGCGGGCAAGGCGTTAATCACAATAGGGTCAAATTCGGGCGTCACATGACGAGCCAACCCGGCATATGATGCCCAACGGACCGGTTCTGCGATCAGCTTCATGACAAAGACATCTTTTCTCCGCTCCCTCATCGCCGTCACGGCCTTCCTGGCCGCCGGACAGGCGGCGCTCGCCCAGTCCGCGCAGTGCCAGCGTTTCCAGGCCGAGCTGGCGTCCCTGGAGCGCAGCGGCGGCAGCGCGCCGACCGGCCAGATGCGCGCTCAGCGGGCAGAGATCAACCGGCTCGTCACCTACTACCGCAATATCGGCTGCGAGCGCGGCCCTCTCGGCTTCCTGTCCGGTCCTGCCCCGGCCGAGTGCGGCTCCATCGCCACGCAAATCCGCCAGCTCGAGGCCGGCTATGCCCGCCTTGCCGCACAGGGAGCCGACCAGGGGGAGATCGAAGCCCGGCGCCGGCAGCTCCAGGCTGCAGTCCAGCAGACCTGCTCCACGGAGCCCCGCGGCTTCTTCGAATCGCTGTTCGGCGCCCCGCGCCAGCAACAGCAGCAGCAGGTCATGCCCGAGGGCCAGCCGATCATCGCCGACGATGAGCCGCGCTCTCTCGGCGGCGGGCGCCTGATCTGCGTGAAGACCTGCGACGGGTCCTTCTTCCCGCTGACAACCCCGCCGGGCGGCGGCCAGAGCGCCAACGAGATGTGCCAGGCCCTCTGCCCCGGCACGGAGACCACGGCCTTCGCCTATCCGGGTGGCGACAACGGCCTCAACCGGGCCGCCTCGCTCTCCTCGAACCAGCCTTACACGTCGCTGGCAAACGCCTTCAAGTTCCGCAAGAGCTTCGACGAGAGCTGCGCCTGCAAGAAGTCCGACGAGAGCTGGGCCACGGTGCTGCGCAAGGCCGAGAGCATGCTCACGCAGCGCAAGGGCGACCTGATCGTCACCGCCGAGCAGGCGGAGGAACTGTCGCGCCCCAAGGCGCAGGCCGCCCGCAAGGCTGCCGACAAGAAGGCCGAGGAAGAGGCCAAGGAAGCCGCCGAGATCGCCGCTGCCGCGCCGACCGCCAGCAAGGAATCGGCCGGCATCGGACCGCAATCGATCGACAACACCGCTGTCGTCCGCCAGGGCGAGGGAGCGAAGCGCGAGGTCGCTGCCAGCAACGGCCAGAAGAAGACCGTCCGCGTGATCGCGCCCGACGTGATCCCGGTTCCGAACGTTCAGAACTGAGCGTCTTCCGCATCTTGCGCGTCATTCCCGGGCTTGTCCCGGCCAAGACGGCTGTGTGTGAAGTGGCAGAAGCGCATCCATTCCGCAGCGCCTCCTGCCATGCTATCACCCCGGCATGAAACCGCTCGATTCTCTTGAGATGCCCCGGCCCGCGGGAGCATCAAACCCGATCATCACCGTCTCGGGTCTGACCAAGACCTACGCCTCGGGCTTCCAAGCCCTGAAGAAGGTCGACCTCGAGATCCGGAAAGGCGAGATCTTCGCGCTCCTGGGTCCGAACGGCGCCGGCAAGACGACGCTGATCAGCATCATCTGCGGCATCGTCAATCCGAGCACCGGAACCGTCGTCGCAGACGGCCATGACATTATCCGGGATTTCCGGCACGCCCGCACAAAGATCGGGCTCGTGCCGCAGGAGCTCACCACCGACGCCTTCGAGAGCGTCTGGGCGACGGTGACGTTCAGCCGGGGGCTCTTCGGCAAGCCGCCCAATCCCGCCTATCTGGAGAAGATCCTGAAGGATCTCTCCCTGTGGGAGAAGCGCGACAGCAAGATCATGACTCTCTCCGGCGGCATGAAGCGCCGGGTGATGATCGCCAAGGCCCTGTCGCACGAGCCCACGATCCTGTTCCTGGACGAGCCCACCGCCGGCGTCGACGTGGAGCTGCGGCGGGACATGTGGGAGATGGTCCGGGGCTTAAGGGAGAACGGCGTCACCATCATCCTGACCACCCATTACATCGAAGAGGCCGAGGAAATGGCCGACCGGATCGGGGTGATCAACAAGGGCGAGATCGTCCTGGTCGAGGACAAGCATGTTCTGATGCAGAAACTGGGCAAGAAGCAGCTCACCTTGCACCTGCAGAACCCGCTTGCGAGCCTGCCGCCCGAGTTGCAGTCGGAGAACCTCCAGCTCTCCGCCGACGGCGCCGATCTTGTCTACACCTTCGACACGCAAAGCCAGGAGACGGGCATCGCGGGACTCCTGCGCCGCCTGAACGATCACGGCATCGACTTCAAGGACCTGCAGACCTCCGAGTCTTCGCTCGAGGAAATCTTCGTCAGTCTCGTCAGGGGGCGCGCATGAACGTTTATGCCATCAAGGCCATCTATCTCTTCGAGATGGCGCGCACCTGGCGCACGATCATGCAGAGCATCGCCTCGCCGGTGCTGTCGACCTCGCTCTATTTCATCGTGTTCGGCTCGGCCATCGGCTCGCGCATGGCCAGCATCGAGGGCGTGAGCTACGGGGCCTTCATCGTGCCGGGCCTGATCATGCTCTCGATCCTCACCGAGAGCATCTCGAACGGCAGCTTCGGGATCTACATGCCGAAGTTCGCCGGCACGATCTACGAAGTCCTCTCCGCGCCGATCTCCGCGGTGGAGACCGTGATCGGCTATGTGGGGGCGGCTGCCACTAAGTCGATCGTCATCGGCACGAT
>DASQTM010000260.1:0-3138 GCA_035641875.1 Microvirga sp.
TTCGCCAGCACGGAGGAGGGCGAGCCGCCGATAAACCGGTTCAGGTTGGACATATCCTCGAATCTCGTCAGAAAGGGTCACTGGACCTTGGCGTGTGCGCGTGCTTCATCGCAAGGCCTGACGCCGAACGCAACCCATCGAGGCTGGCATGATTGATCCCGCCCTTTTCGACCCCTCCGCGGTCAGCGATGAAATCCGTGCCCAGAATGCGGAGATCGTGGCCAAGCTCTCGAGCCTTCCGGATCCGTGGTCCGTGCCTCCCGCCGTCGTGCGGGAGCGCCGCGCTCAGGGCCTAGGGCCTTTCCCGCTCATGCCTCTGAGCCCCCGGGCCCGGACCATCGAAATCAACGGTCCGGCGGGGCCGATTCCGCTGCGCATCATGGCCCCGGACAATCCCCGCGGGGTCTATCTCCATATCCATGGCGGGGGCTGGACCTGGGGCACGGCGGACGAGCAGGACCCCTGGCTCAGCCGTCTCGTGGAACGCTGCGGGCTTGCGGTGGTGTCCGTGGAATACAGGCTCGCTCCCGAAAACCCCTATCCGGCCGCGCCGGACGATTGCGAGGCCGCCGCCCTGTGGGCGATCCAGGTGATGCAGGGCCGCTTCGGCACGTCGCGCCTCTTCATTGGCGGCGAGTCGGCGGGGGCTCATCTGGCGGCCGCGACCATGCTACGCCTGCGGGACAGGCACGGGCTCACGCCCTTCAGGGGCGCGAACCTGTTCGCCGGCTGCTACGATCTGTCCCTAACCCCGAGCGTGGCGAACTGGGGCGACGAGAAGCTCATCCTCAACACCCGCGACGTGCGGATCTTCTGCGACAATTTCTGCGGCCCCGACCGCAACCGGCGCGACCCAGACATCTCGCCTCTCTACGCGGATCTCAAGGGCCTGCCGCCCACGCTCTTTTCGGTGGGAACGCGCGACATCCTTCTCGACGATACGCTCTTCATGGCCTCCCGCTGGGCGGCGGCCGGCGGCAGCGCCGATCTCGCCGTCTGGCCCGGGGGATGCCATGTGTTCATCCGTTTCGACAGCGCCCTGACCGAGCAGGCCCTGTCGCGGATCGATGCCTTCGTGAACGCCCTTTAGTCGGCTCCGGCCGGGGAGGGCCTCTGGGTGACGCCGATCTTCGAGGCGGCGATGACGGCCTGGGTGCGGCTGTCGACCCCCAGCTTGTCGAGGATGGCCGAAACATGGGCCTTCACGGTGGCCTCCGAGACGCCGAGCTCATAGGCGATCTGCTTGTTGAGCAGGCCCTCCGACAGCATGGTCAGCACGCGCACCTGCTGCGGGGTCAGGGTCCCGAGCCGCCGGACGAGATCGGCGGTTTCCCGGTCCTCGGCGGCGGAGAGGTCCACATCCGGCGGGGTCCAGGTGTCGCCGGCAAGCACCGCCTGAATCGCGCCGCCGATGCTGTCCGCATCGATGGATTTCGGGATGAAGCCGGAAGCGCCGAATTCCATGGCGCGGCGGATGACGGTTGCCTCTTCGGTGGCGGAAACGATCACCACCGGAAGCTCCGGATACTGGGCCCGGAGGGACATCAGGCCGGAAAAGCCCTGCACGCCCGGCATGGTGAGGTCGAGAAGGATCAGGTCCGCATCCCGCTCCCGGGTCAGGGTGGCGTTCAGATCCTCGATGCCGCTCGCCTCGACGATCCGGGCCTGGGGCATGACGGACGCGATGGCCTGTCGCAACGCGCCCCGAAACAGGGGGTGGTCGTCGGCAATCACGATCGTGGTGGCGGAACCTTGCACTATCGTCTTCTCCACGGGAGGCTCGAAGAGCCTTAGCCGCATCTCTCATGATATAGCAAGGCGGCGGCCGGAAACCCAAAGGGATTCTACCCCAAAGCGCGGCCGCCAGAACCCCAGGGAATTTACGAAGAGGGGTTACGCCCCAATGAGATGAAACACGAGGTCGCGGCTGTGCGGGCGATCCCGGTGCTCGACCAGGTAGAGGCCCTGCCAGGCGCCCAGGACCATCTGGCCCTCCATGACGGGGATGCTGAGGGAGGTGCCGGACAGAACGGTCCTGATATGGGCGGGCATGTCGTCCGGCCCTTCGGCGGCATGGATATACCTCTCGGTCCGAGGCGCCAGGCGATCGAAGGCGGCCAGAAGGTCCTGCCGGACGTCCGGGTCCGCATTCTCCTGGATCAGGAGCGAGGCCGAGGTGTGGCGGCAGAACACGGTGAGCAGGCCGTGGAGAATGCCCGTGCCGAAAACCCAGCGCGAGACGGCCTCGGTGATCTCGGTGAAGCCCGGCCCCTGCGTCTCCGCCACGAGCCGCCCATGGACCTGTTGCGTCACGCTGCCCTCGCAGAGGGTTTCGATGTTCAGCATCGTCATGGCTCCTGCCCCTCCGTTTCTTGGCCTTGCAAGGGATGGACCTCCCTTTCGCCCCGCTCCAGGATCTTCTCCAGGGTCTCGATCCGGTCCGCCTCCGCCGGGGGCTTGTCCCAGCGGATCCGGTTGATACGGGGAAACCGCATGGCCACGCCGGATTTATGCCGGGTCGAGCGCTGCAGCCCCTCGAAGGCGACCTCCAGCACGAGGCCCCGGTCTTTGCCGTATTCCACCTCCCGCACAGGGCCGAAGCGGTTGACCGTATGGTTGCGGACATAGCGGTCGAGCTTCAACAGCTCCTCGTCGGTGAAGCCGTGATAGGCCTTGCCCACGGGCACTAGCTCCTCCCCGCCCGGCCCGCCCCGCCAGACGCCGAAGGTATAGTCGGAATAGAAGGACGAGCGCTTTCCGTGCCCGCGCTGACCGTACATCATCACCGCGTCGACCAGATAGGGGTCGCGCTTCCACTTGTACCAGTAGCCCTTGGGGCGGCCGGGCAGGTAGGGGCTGTTCGCCCGCTTCACCATGCAGCCCTCGATGGCGTCCGCATCTGGCCCCGCGCCGACCAGCGCCGGATCGGCCCGGGCGGCGGCCAGTTCCTCCCAGGTGGAGAAGGGCACCACCGGCGAGAGGTCGATGCGCGGGTCGTCGAGGCGGGCCACGAGGGCTTCCAGGCGCCTGCGCCGCTCGGCAAAGGGCAGGGCGCGCAGGTCCTCGCCGCCTTCGCTGAGGATGTCGTAGACGCGAAGATGCACCGGAAACTCGGCCATGAGCTTGGGGGTCACCGCC
>DASQTM010000261.1:0-2135 GCA_035641875.1 Microvirga sp.
GAACCCCGAGAACGAGTTCCTCCGCGAGGCGGTTGCTGGCGAAGCCCGTGGCGATCCTGATGTCGCTGAGCTTGTCGATCCAGTCGGGCCGGCCGGCGATGTATCCGCAGCGGAACGAGGCCGACAGGGTTTTGGAGAAGCTGCCGATCCGCACCACCCGGTCGAGGCCGTCGAGGGCGGCGAGCCGCGGCGCGGGCTCGGTCTCGAAATCGGCGAAGATGTCGTCCTCCACCACCACCAGATCATGGTCCTCCACGAGCTTCAGGAGCCGGTGCGCGGCGGCGGGCGACAGGGCCGCTCCCGTGGGATTGTGCAGGCCCGAATTGGTGATGTAGAGGCGCGGCCGGTGCTCGGCCAGCGCCTGTGCGAACAGCGTCAGGTCGGGGCCCGCCGGCGTGTAGGGAACGCCAATCACCGTGGCCCCATGCGCGCGCAGCAGGGCCAGGAAATTGAAATAGCAGGGGTCGTCCACCAGCACGGCGTCGCCCGGCTGGATCAGGAGCCTGCACACGAGGTCGATGGCCTGGGTGCCGGAATCGGTGAGCAGGATCTGATCCGGCGCGGCCTGGAAGCCTTGTTCGGCCATGCGCCGCGACAGGAACTGCCTTAAGGGAGCAAGGCCCAGGGGCGAGCCGTAATCCGTCAGCGCCGCGCCGTCCCTGGCGCGCGCAAGGGCCCGCAGGGCGCGGCGGATCTCCCCCTCGGGCATCCAGGGGCTGGGGAGCCAGCCGCATCCGGGCTTCAGCACGTCGCCTCCCGCCTCCAGCGACTGCCGCGACACCCAGAAGGGATCGATGGCGCGATCCAGGCGCGGGGCGAGCTCCGCCAGGGACAGAGGGGCGAGCGGGCCCGCGTTGTAGAAGCCGGATCCCGGCCGCGACCGGATCGCGCCCTCCGCCGTCAGCCGGTCATAGGCTTCCACCACGGTGGAGTTCGACACCTGCATGGTTCTAGCGAGCGCCCTGATGGACGGAAGCTTCGCGCCCGGCGCCAGGGAGCGGTTGGAAATCCGGCCTCTGATCGCCTGCATGACGCGCTCGACCAAGGTTCCGTCCTGATGCCGTCCTGCCGGATCGTCCACCGTACTGCCCCGTTGTCCATAACAGTTCGGGATAACTGTAATGTACTGTATCTGGAGAAGCCATGCCGATCCCTGCAAAAGATATCGGTGGGAGGCCTGCGCGCATGGACAAGACGACCGAAGGGTGGATCAACGGATTTCTGGGCGTGCTGATCTTCAGCGGATCGCTGCCCGCAACGCGCCTCGCGGTGGCCGGCTTCGACCCCCTGTTCCTCACCTTCGCGCGGGCCTCCATTGCGGGGGTGCTGGCCGGGCTGCTGCTGATCGTCCTGAGGCAGGCGCGTCCCCGCCGCGGGGATTTTGCGGCGCTCGCCATCGTGTCCTTAGGCGTGGTCGTCGGCTTCCCGCTGCTGACCGCGCTGGCGCTTCAGCACATCACCGCCGCCCGCTCCATCGTGTTCATCGGCCTTCTGCCGCTCGCCACGGCGATCTTCGGCGTCCTTCGCGGCGGCGAGCGGCCCAAGCCCGCCTTCTGGGCGTTCTCGGCGCTCGGAGGCGGTCTGGTGGCCGGCTATGCCCTGCTCCAGGGCTTTTCGGCGTCTTCGACGGGGGATCTCCTCATGCTCGCAGCCATCGTGCTGTGCGGCCTCGGCTATGCGGAAGGGGCGAAGCTCTCCCGCACCCTTGGCGGTTGGCAGGTGATCTCCTGGGCGCTGGTCTTCACGCTGCCCCTCATGACGGGGCTGATGCTCTGGGCCCTGCCGTCCTCATGGAGCGGCATCGGCGCGCCCGCCTGGTGGGGGCTCGCCTATGTGTCCCTGTTCTCCATGCTGATCGGCTTCGTGTTCTGGTATCGCGGCCTGGCGCTCGGGGGCATCGCCGGCGTGGGACAGCTCCAGCTGCTCCAGCCCTTCTTCGGCCTGATGCTGTCGGCGACGCTTCTTCAGGAGACCGTCGGGTGGCCCATGATCGCCGTCACCGTGGCGGTCATCCTGTGCGTCGCGGGCGCCAAGCGCTTCGCAAAGCAGGGCCCCGTAACCGTCCCGCTCCCCTCGCCGGCCGGAGCGGGCGCGCGTTGACGATCCGCAGCGTTGCGGCCCTCACCCGGCCCGCG
>DASQTM010000262.1:0-3989 GCA_035641875.1 Microvirga sp.
TCGTCACAGCCTGTCCCGTCGCCATCAGAATGCGACGGAATACTCGACGAAGAGCCCGGAGGGATCCTCGGTTACGCTTCTGGAAAATGTCTCCCATTCGGCCTTCGGGAGCTTCTCCCGGCTGGCCTCCAGGGATTCCGAAGAGGGGCGGTCGCCACGCAGAATCCGCCCGCGCGTCCGCTCCTTGAGGCGCTCCAGCAGGGGAGGAAACGGCATGTTCCGCTTCTTCGCGCCGCGGGCGAAGCTCTCGTCGATCGGGATCATGGCCACCAGATCCCGGTGGGTCATCAGCTCGAGCCCCTGGGCGCGCAAGGCTCCCCGGCCATAGGGAGTCGCGTTGTGGCTTCCATGATGGCTGACCTTGTAGAGCACCGTGCGGGCCAGGAGATCGCGAATGCCGATGGCCGTCGTGTCATCCTGTCCGGCCCCTTTCGGCCGGCGGCATGAGCTCCGCGAGAGCCAGTTTTCAGCCTGCGCATCCCCCGGGAACAGGAGAACCTTGCCGGGGCGTCCGATCTCGAACGCCAGGGCAAGGCTGGTGTTGTTGGCGTCGCTGTCGAGCTTGAGCGCCAGCTGCTCCGCTGCGCCGAGCCAGTCGTGATCGATCCTGCGCCACCCGCTCGCCGGGTCCAGGTAGGCTTCACCGAGCCGCGCCACCCAGGGCGGGACGTCCGACGCCGGATCTCTCAGCCCCGTGATGGCCTGCATGTAGCGCCGGTCGAACGGCAGGTTGCTCTCGAAATCCTGATCCATGACGTCATCGTCTTGGCCTTCGAGCCTGAGCCGGCTCGCCTTCGCGGCAGCCACCAGATAGGCGGTTTGGGCTTCGACATCCTGCGTGAGCCGATAGACTCCCTGCCTCTTGCCGGACGGGCTGCTGCGCCTGAACGGCTCCTCGTCCCGCGGCGGCCCGAGAACATACGCCTGCGCCGGCATTGCGCCGGGAACCAGGGTCAGCTCGTCCCCCGGCGACAGGTAGCGGACCTTCCCGGCCCGGTCCTTCAGCCCCTGGATGATCGCATCGGTGCTCGGCAGCTTGAGGTCGCCGGGCTCACCGTGCCCGCTGTGGGAACCGTGGCCCAGGAACTCCAGCACCTGCTCGATCATGCCGCGCCCGAGATCGTCGCCGAGGGTCTCGCCGTCGTCGGGCGGAGCCGGCGCGGGCATATTCTCATGCGCCGCCGTCAGGATGGCCCGGGCCGTCTCCCGCTGCTTGCGAAGGGTGCGGGCCAGCTCGTCGTCGCGGTCCTCGGTCCACGCGAGCCAAAGCTCGTCGGTGGCGATCCTGCCCAAGATATCGGCCGCATGAGCAAAGCCGCACAGGTTGCCCCAATGCTCATGCGTCAGCACGACAACGTCCAAGCGCCAGTCGGTGGTCTCGCCGATGCTTTCGGCCACGCGCCGCATGGTATCCGCTTCGCCCGGCACGTTGAGGAACGTTCCGTCGCCCATCAGCACGAACATGTCGCGTTCGGCGCGGGGAAACCGCAGGAGAAAGCAGCCGCCGAGAAGGCCGCGATACATCCGCACGGTCACCGCGCCGGATGCCGGCTTCGCCTGCGGCGCAGCGTCCTTGGAAGACTTGCGTACGACCCGCATGGGAATGCTCCGTCCTCAACAGCATCGATGCAGGAATGCGAGGGGCTCCTGCCTGCGCCGGGTGCCGAGATAGGTTGCCGCGAGCGATTCCTGCTCGCTGCCGAACAGGAAGGATCGCTGATCCTCGAGCCGCCTGTTGCTGTCGATCCGCTTTCGGATGCAGTACAGCACGGCTCGGCTGCGCATATCGACGATCAGCGTGCATCCGCCGCGGAACAGGAAATCCGCAGCGTCCGGCACCGGCTTGCGGCCGCTGTCATAGGCTTCCTGGTCGTCGGGATCGGCATATCCCTTCCGCACCTGGGTGATCTCCACGACAAGCTGCATCAGTTGTTCGCCGTTCGGCCCGGTGCGCAGAGCGGGACGGACGGAATGAACCTCGACCGTCGGCCGCCCTCTCGAGCGCCGGACGGTCTTGGGCGCCGCAGGGCTCAGGCACAGACCCATTTCCCGCAACTGATCCTCGGTGACGCCGTTGCGGCTCCTGAGGCTGTTGAGCCACCCCCACATGATGGCGGCGTTGCGCTGGCCCTGGTCTCAGAGCGCCTCCCGGTCGCTCTTGTGGGTGAGGTCGAGCCGATCCAGCCAATCCACCACGATGGGCCGCTGCGGATCGCCCCAGATCAGGCTGTCGGCCGCCAGGGAGCGGCAATCCGACGGGAAGATTCCCCGTCTCCGAAAGGCTTCGATCATGGCGATGCGGTAGCCCCGGTCGTCATCGGCGACGAGATCCGCGTCGGCTGTCACGATCGCGCGCAGATATTCGCCGAACGTCACGTCCACAGGGGGCAGATAGTCGAGCGCGCGCATGCACATGCGCAGCACATGGCTGGCGGCCTTGTTGGCCTCGATGGTCAGGCGCGCCGCCAGGTCCGGGTGGAGATCCTCGTCGGGAAAGAGCGAGCCGTTGCCGGTTGCGAGCCGCAACAGGTCCGAGATCCGGCTGTGATAGATCGCCAGGAAGGCGTCGAATACGGCGGCCACCAGGATGGCGCCGCGCGCATGGGGCTCGAATGTCCGGTTGATGAGGGTCGGGTCAGGCTCGCCTGTCGCCTTGTCGACCTCGCCGATGGCGCTGCGCAGCGCTCCGTAATGCCCGATCGCCTCGCCGAACTGCCGCGCCAGGTCGCTGAGAAGCGATCTCTGTCCCAGGTTGCCCCTCATGCGCGTGATCTGGTGCCGAACGGCCTCGGGCATGGTGAAATGCTGGAACAGGGCGACAATGTCGGCGAAGGCCTCGTGAAAGGCGAGCACGTCCGGATTGCTCGGCTCCAGGTAACGGCGGTGGAGCCCGTCCAGAATCGCATGGGTGGTCTCGTGTGCGACGATGTCGTTCGACAGGCAGGTGAAGACGGTGCCGCCGGGAAGCGTGCGGCCCGGTCGCTCCCGGGATGCGGGGAAGTAGCCGAAAAGAAGCGCCTTCTTGTTGGGGCTGTAATAGGCGTTGGCCTCCCGCAACGCGTGCGGATAGATCCGCAGCCGCCTGACGAACTTCGAGCGCTCGGCGGCGGGCTCGGCGGCATCGTAGCGCGCAGACCAGAAGACCCTCCGGCCCAGGGCGCGCTCGAAGTTCCGGATCGTCATCATGGCGACGGCGTAAACCATCTGCTGATGAAAGCCCGGATTTCCTTCCGATGGAGGAAACCCATCCTGCGCCAGAAGATGGATGGCGTTCAGATCGACCGGTTCGTAGACCGCCTGGCTTGCCGGATCCACGTCGAGCACTTCGACATATTCTCCGCAGGGGCCGGGCTCGAGCTCCCCCTCCCATGGCAGTTTGACCACGGCCTCGTTCAGGACCGCCGTCGCAAGATCCGTCGAGGCGCTCGGATCGAACGCATAGATGCGAAGGCGGCGGAACGGAGGGTCCTTCACGGCTCGCATGCCCATTGCCTCCCTGTCGCCGCTCAGTCCCGGGTCACACCTGACTTGAGCCGTGCATGCAACCGCATCAGATGCTGAAGGGCTTTTGCCCGAGGAACGCTGAGTTCGGCCGCCCCGTCGCCCAGAAGTTCGGCGACTGGTTCGGCGGCATCCCGTTCAGGATCCGGCGGTGAAAGCGTTTGTAGTCCCCGTTGAACTGGCCGTCGTCCCAGACCGTGAGAAGCTCCTGCGTGAAGCGGCCGTTCGCCGGGCCATCAAGGGATTCCTGGTTGTCCTGACAGCCCGACAGGAGGAGCACCGAGCAGCGCAGCGGCTCCGAGAGTTCCCGCAGGAGGCGCTTCTCGTTGACCCGGTAGCGGCTCTTGCCCAGCTTGTTGTAGAAGTCGCGGTGCTCACGATAGGCCCGGCCGGCAATGGAGCGAGGCAGGAGCCTGGTCCGCTGCTCCACGGCGTCGATCGTCACAGGTGGGGCAACACGGACTGCCGTACCGCTGTGACAGCTGTCG
>DASQTM010000263.1:0-4323 GCA_035641875.1 Microvirga sp.
TCGGGCATCGCGCTGGGCCTGCCGCGCAATTTCATCCGGGCAGGGCTCGCCGGGGGCGGGCGGCCCCAGGTGGAGCCCGTGGACGGGCCGGAGGCCATCCTCGTGGGAAGCTGCTCCCGCGCCACCCTCAACCAGATCGAGGTCCATGCCAAGGATCATCCCGTCTTCTCCATCGACGTGAGCAGGGTCATGAGCGGCGAAACCTCGCCGCAGGATCTGCGCTCCTTCCTGGAGCAGAACAGGGGCCGGGCCCCGCTGGTCTATTCCTCCGCAAGGCCGGAGCAGGTGGCGGCGCTTCAGGACCGTTATGGCCGCGAGGCGGTCGCCCACAAGCTCGATGGGATTTTCGCGCAGACCGCGAGGCTGCTGCTCGACGCCGGTTTCCGCCGGATCGTGGTCGGCGGCGGCGAAACCTCCGGAGCGGTGGTGTCGGCGCTGGGCATCGCGTCGTTCCAGATCGGACCGGAGATCGATCCGGGCGTGCCGGTCCTGGCGGCGGCCGACGGCACGGGGGTGGCCATGGCCCTCAAGTCGGGCAATTTCGGCGCGCCCGACTTCTTCAGCAAGGCGCTCAAGGCCATGTCCGGCGCGGGCCGTGGAAGCCATTCATGAGCGACGAGGCCCGCCTGCGCGACGCCATCGCCCGGTTCGGCGCGATCCTCTACGGGCGCGGTCTCGCCCATGGAACGGCGGGCAACATCTCCGTGCGCCTCGACGACGGCGCCATCCTGGTGACGCCGACCAATTCCTGCATGGGCTTCCTCGATCCCGCCCGCATCTCCAAGGTGGCCGCCGACGGGACGGTGCTGTCCGGCGACCCGCCGTCGAAGGAATCCTTCTTCCATCTCGCGGTCTATGAGGAGCGCCCCCTGGCCCGGGCCGTGGTGCATCTCCACTGCACCCATTCGGTGGCCGTCTCCTGCCTGTGCCACGAGGATACGGCGAACGTCCTGCCGCCGCTCACCGCCTATCACGTGATGCGGATCGGCAAGCTTCCCCTCGTGCCGTATTACCGGCCCGGCGACCGGGCGCTCGCGGAAGCGGTGCGCGGGGTCGCGCGGGAGCATTCCGCCATGCTGCTCGCCAATCACGGGCCCATCGTCTCCGCCAAGTCGCTGGAGGAGGCGGTCTACAACAGCGAGGAGCTGGAGGAGACCGCCAAACTGTTCTTCCTCATCGGCGAGCGCCCCGCGCGGCCGCTCACCTGCGAGGCGGTGGAAGAGCTGAACAGAGCGTTTCCCAGTTGATGTGGGATCAGGAGGAGTTGGGCTGATGGTGAAGGAACGGATCGGGTTTATCGGCGTCGGGCTCATGGGCCACGGCATGGCCGGGAACATCGTCGACAAGGGCTGGCCGCTCACGATCATGGGCCATCGCAACCGCGAGCCGGTCGAGAACCTGAAGGGCCGAGGGGCGACGGAAGCGACAAGCCCCAGGGCCGTCGCGGAGCAATCGGACATCGTGGTTCTGTGCGTCACCGGATCGCCGGAGGTTCATGCCATCGTCCAGGGGCCGGAGGGGCTGGCGGCGGCGGGCAAGCCGCTGCTCGTCATCGATTGCTCCACCTCCGATCCGTCCGTCACCATGCGGCTCGCCGCCGAGCTCGCGCCTGCGGGCATCACCCTCATCGACGCGCCGCTCGGGCGCACGCCTGCGGACGCCCAAGCCGGCACCCTCGACGTGATGGTGGGCGGCGACCCCGAGGCTGTCGCGCGGGCGCGCCCGGTTCTCGACGCCTTCGCCGGCCGCGTGACGCATACGGGTCCCACGGGAACCGGTCACACCATGAAGCTCCTCAACAACTTTCTCTCCATGGGCTACGCGGCGCTCTATTCCGAGGCCCTGGCGCTCGGCGCGAAGGCGGGGATCACGCCGCAGCTCTTCGACAGCGTGATCCGCGGCAGCCGGATGGATTGCGGCTTCTACCAGACCTTCTTCAAATGGGTGCTGGAGCGGGATCGCAACGCCCATAAATTCGCCCTGCGCAACGGCCTGAAGGACATGACCTACCTGGCGTCCTTCGCCAATTCGGTGGGTCTGGCCAACCCGGTGGGAGCGGCGGTGCGCAACAGCTTCGCCCTGGCGGTCGGCACCGGGCACGGGGACGATTACGTGCCCATGCTGTCCGACATCGTCGCCGAGTTGAACGGCATCAAGGGGAGGTGACGTCTCCGGGAAGACTCGTGCCGGTGACGCGGGCGTAGAGGCGGGCCACCGAGGCGTCGTCGTCGCGGCCCATTCCGGCCCCAGACGTCATCAGGAACATCTGGAGCGCCGCGGCCGACACAGGCACGGGGAACTTGGCGCTTCGCGCCATGTCCTGGATGATCCCGAGATCCTTGACGAAGATGTCCACTGCGCTGTGCGGCGTGTAATCGCCGTCGAGCACATGGGGCATGCGGTTCTCGAACATCCAGGAATTGCCCGCGGAGGCGGTGATGACCTCGTAGACCCTTCGGATGTCGAGGCCCTGCTTCGCCGCAAAGGCGATGGCCTCGCAAGCCGCCGCGATATGCACGCCCGCGAGCAGCTGGTTGATCATCTTGAACGCCGCGCCCAGACCCGCCTCGTCGCCGAGCTCATAGACTTTTGCGGCCATCGCATCCAGCGCCGGCCTTGCCCTGGAAAAGGCCGCAGGGCTGCCGGACGCGAGGATCGTCAGCGCGCCCTCGGCCGCGCGGCGCGCTCCGCCGCTGATCGGCGCATCGAGGTAAAGCCGGCCCGTGGCCTCGAGACGCCTGGCGAAGCGGCGGGCCGCGTCGGGATCCATGGTGGCCGACGAGACGAACACGGCGCCCTCCGGCATCGCCGCCGCGATTCCGCCGGAGCCGAACAGGATGTCTTCGGTCTGAGCGGCGTTGACCACCACGGAGACGACGATATCCGCCCCGCCTGCCGCTTCAGCGGGAGACGCCGCGCCCTGTCCGCCTTCGCCGACGAACCGCTCCACGGCCGCGGGAGCCAGGTCGTAACCGCTCACGGCCATCCCGGCCCGCCGAAGGGACGACGCCATGCCGAACCCCATGGAGCCAAGGCCGATCACGGCGGCGCGCGCCTGCGCGGAGGATGGCGACGGGCTTTCTGATGATAGGGTCATGGACTGCTCTCCATTGCTCGATGGGGGCTTCTCTTCACGTCCCGATGACTATGCCGAAACAGCGGGCCGGTGGCGACCGTTGTTGTCGAGGCCGCCGTCGAAAAGAAAGAAACCGGGACTTATCCCGGCTCCGTGAACCATGAGGGCGTCTTGGGGATCAGGTGACCGACGCGCCGAACCGGGAGGCATCCCATGACGAGACGAGATCCGCCATGCGCGTTCTCGGGATCGCCTTTCCGAACAGATAGCCCTGTCCGAAATTGCAGCCCTGCGCCCGCAGGAAGCTGGCCTGGACCTGCGTCTCGACTCCCTCGGCAACGGTATCGATGCCCAGGTTCTGTCCGAGGTGAAGCACGGCCTGGAGGATCGCCGTATAATCCGGGTCCTCCGCGAGGTCGCGCACGAACGAGCGGTCGATCTTGATGAGGTCGACCGGAAACTGCTTCAGATGCGCGAGCGAAGCGTAGCCTGTTCCGAAATCGTCGAGCGCGATCCTGACGCCCTCGGCGCTGAGAACCCGCAGGGCTTTTTCCACGTGCTCGGCCCCCCTGCCGACGAACACGGTCTCGGTGACCTCGAGCTCGAGATAGCGGGTGGGAATGTCCATGGCCTTGAGGCGCCCGAGCACCTGATCGGCAAAATCGAGGCCTTTCAACTCGGCGGCCGAAACGTTGACGGCCACATGGCCGAAGTGAATGCCCGCATCGAGCCAGCGCCGCATGTCCGTGAACACCTGATCGTGCATCTGCTGGCCGATGCCGATGGCCAGGCGCGGATCCTCGAAGGCTGCCTGGATCTTCGACGGGAGCTCGATGCCCATCTGCTGATTGCGCCATCGCAGCAACGCCTCGAAGCCGGCGAGGGTGCCCGCGTCGAGGTGGACCTTGGGCTGATAATAGGGTTCGATCCGCCGCGCATCGATCGCCTCGCGCGCGCTGCTGCGCATCTGGGCGCGCTTGCGCGCTTCCATGCGCATGGCAGGCTCGAAGATCATCACCTTGCCGCGGCCGCTGGCCTTGGCTGTGTAGAGCGCAATATCGGCCTGTTTCACAAGGTCGTCGGCCCCATCGGCATGATCGGGCCACAGGCTTGCTCCGATGCTGGCCCGGCAATGGATCACATGGCCGCCATAGGCGAACGGCTCCTTGAGCCGGGCGAGGATCGGCTTGATGAGCATCAGGAGATCGCGCTCGCTCTCGAGGCCTGGCAGGATGATGCCGAACTCA
>DASQTM010000264.1:0-3114 GCA_035641875.1 Microvirga sp.
ATGCCAGGGGCATCGGCCGCAGCCATGATCTGGCCCTGGGGGGAGGCCATCGCCTCGACCGCAGCTTCCTCGACCTGCTGGATCGCGGGGGAGTCCTCGGGCGCTTCCACGGTGGCGGCGCCAGCCTCCTCGGTTCCGAGGGCAGGCTCGGACGTCTGAGCGGGAGCCTCCTCGGCGGGGGCAGCCGTAGCCTCACCTGCCTCAGGCTCCCCGACCTGAAGTTCTGCGACCTGAGGCTCTGCGGCCTCCGGAACAGCAGCCTGCGGGGCGGCGAGCGGCACGGTGATGGCTGGACCGGGACGGCGCTCCATCGCATAGCCGAGGGATTTGAGGATCATGGCGAAATCCTCGCCGGCGCAGCCGACGAGGGACGTCATGGCGACGGTGGGAACGAAGCCGTCCCCGTCGGCAGCGCCGGCAGGAGGCTCGCCGGGGGTGATTCCCGGACGGTAGACGATGGCGGGCCGGATCAGATCGGCCAGGCGCTCGAGGATGTCGACGCGCACGGCCCTGCCGCCGCAGACGCGAAAGCCCGCGGCGCGGTAGAGACCGGCTGCGATCTCCGGATCCACCGGGATCGAGGTGCGGCCGGACTGGGCCAGATGCGCGATCTCGTCGATGCCCTTCTGCTCCAGGCCGCCGTTCTGCAGCGCCCAGAGTTGGGTCGCCAGAACGCGAGGAGCCGGCTTCAGCAGGGCCGGGAGATAGAGGTGATAGGCGCCGAACCGGATCCCGGCCTTGCGCAGGGCCGCGCGGGCCTCCTGGTCGAGGCTGCGAACCTCGTTGAGCACCTTCGCCCGCTCAAGGACGCCGAGGGCCTCGCCCACCTGGAATGCGATGCCGCGGGCAAGGCCCGCCAGCTCGGCATTGGTCTCAAGCTCGATCACCGGGCCGAGAAGGCGCACCACATAGGCCTTCAGCCAGGCGCGCAGGCGGCCGTCCACCTTGTCGCGGGCCGGGCCCGTGAGATGCTCGTCCGAGAGGATGCGCAGGCGCGGGTCGAAGAGCTTGTCCCCCGGCTCCAGCTTCGCCACCGGGTCTCCCATCCAGCGGATGGTGCCGTCGTTCGACAGGACCAGCATGGCGTCCGGGGTTTCGGCGAACCGATCCGCCCGCGCCTCGATCTCGCCGGCCAGGGCCTTGCCTGCGGCATTGCGCAGGGTCTTGGCCTCGGAGGTATCGGCCTGGGGATCAGGCACGAAATGGAAGCCGTGGAGGTGGCCGACGTGCTGACCTTCGACGGTCACGTCGCCGGAGGTCGTAATTTCCGCTTCGAGCATCGTGTTCTCTCTCAAGCGCCGCATGAGAACGCTCGTCCGCCGGTCGATAAAACGCTGGGCGAGACGTTCATGAAGTGCATCCGATAGCTTGTCCTCTACCTGACGCGCAACGCCCTGCCAATGCTCCGGGTCCTTCAACCAGTCGGGACGATTGGCTACGAAGGACCAGGTCCGGACCTGGGCGATGCGGTTGGACAGGGTATCGATGTCCCCGTCCGTGCGGTCCATGGCCGAGAGATGGCGGGAAAACCATTCCGCCGGCACAGCCCCGTCCTTCATGAGGAAACGGTAGAGCTGCCCCACAAGATCCGCATGGGTCTGGGGAGAAACCTTCCGGTAATCCGGCACCTGGCAGATCTGCCAGAGCCGCTCCACGGCCGCCTTGGACCGGGCGAAGGCCTGGATGTCGTCGTCCCGCGCCAAAACCTCAAGAGCCGCTACGTCCTCGCCCATGGGAGCCCGCACGAGGCCGTATTCCCGGGGCTGGTCGGACAGGGAATCGCGCAGACGGGCAAGGGAGGAAAAATCAAGGTCCGGGTTGCGCCATTGCAGGATGCGCACCGGGTCGAAGGTGTGGTTCTCCAGCGCCTCGACGGTTTCCGCGTCAAAGGGCGGGCAGCGCCCGGTCGAGCCGAAGGTGCCGTCGCGCATGTAGCGCCCGGCGCGGCCGGCGATCTGGGCCAGTTCCGGGTTGTAGAGCTTGCGGAAGCGGAAGCCGTCGAACTTCTTGTCGGACGCGAAGGCGACATGGTCCACATCCAGGTTGAGGCCCATGCCGATGGCGTCGGTGGCGATGAGGTAATCCACGTCGCCGTTCTGGTAGAGCTCGACCTGCGCGTTGCGGGTCCGGGGGGACAAGGCGCCCAGGACCACCGCCGCGCCGCCGCTCTGACGGCGAATCAGCTCGGCGATGGAGTAGACCTCCTCCGCCGAGAAGGCCACGATGGCCGTGCGCCGGGGCAGGCGCGACACCTTCTTCTCGCCCGCGAAGGTGAGTTGCGACAGGCGCGGCCGCGTCACCACATGGACGCCGGGGATCAGCGTCTCGATCAGCGGGCGCATGGTGCTGGAGCCGATGAGCAGGGTCTCGTCCCGCCCGCGCTGGTTCAGGAGCCGGTCGGTGAACACGTGCCCCCGGTCGAGGTCGCTGGCGAGCTGGACCTCGTCCACCGCCACGAAGGACAGGTCGAGGTCCCGGGGCATGGCCTCCACGGTGGAGATCCAGTAGCGGGGCCGGTCCGGCTTGATCTTCTCCTCGCCGGTGATCAGGGCGACGTTGTGGGCGCCGGCCTTCTCCACCACACGGTTGTAGACCTCCCGCGCAAGCAGGCGCAGGGGCAGGCCGATCATGCCGCTGTCGTGGCCGAGCATGCGCTCGATGGCCAGATGGGTCTTGCCGGTATTGGTGGGGCCGAGCACGGCCGTGACGCCGCGCGAGCGCGCCTGCGAAGGAAGGGAACGACGGGCCATGCCTGGATGACGGGTAATGCTTGAACGTCCCGGACTAACGAGAGGCTATGCGGGCCGAACGCCGGAGCCGGATGCCCTCTCTTCAAGGCAGCCCGGCCCTCGCGGCCGGCTGCGGGCTATGCCCTTATATGGGCGCGAACGCCGCTTTCGCCACCCGCTGCGGGCGCTTTCGCCAAGGATTCTCTGGGGCTAATTTGAGAGCTTATTGAACAGCCCCGGCCTGAACAGCCTCATCGGCGCGCACAGCCCGGCGCATCGGCCGCGATGCCTTGCCGTCCCCCTCCAAGGACCAGAGCGAAGCCTGCATCTCGCCGACGCCGATCATCGTGCGCACGGAGACCTTCAAGGGGAAGAGCAGGCGCGG
>DASQTM010000265.1:0-3860 GCA_035641875.1 Microvirga sp.
CGATCCAGGCCCGATCGGCGCGGGGTGGAGCAGCCCGGTAGCTCGTCAGGCTCATAACCTGAAGGTCACAGGTTCAAATCCTGTCCCCGCAACCAAATCAACCCTCGCACGGTTCAGTCCGGCGAGGGCTTTTTGTTGCTCGCGACTGAAGTCACCATCAAGCCGCCGTGCAGCTTGCGTTCGAAACAGACCGAAAAACGATCGGTTCCTTTGAATGCCAAACAGATCCTCCCCAGGAACAACAGGGACAAGCCGGAGCGCAAGGCTTGCCTCTCGGGTTCGTTCGTGCAGTTTGACGGCGTTGGAAATTCCAGGCAGCCGGGGAACGGGTGTGGCTGACAGTTGCGATATGGTCGTCATCGGGGCAGGACATAATGGCCTCGTCTGCGCCTTCTATCTCGCGTCAGCCGGCTACAAGGTGAAGGTGTTCGAGCAGCGCTCCGTGGTCGGAGGCGCTGCGGTGACGGAGGAGTTTCATCCGAGCTTTCGCAACTCGGTGGCCTCCTACACGGTGAGCCTTCTCAATCCCAAGATCATCCGTGATCTCGATCTTCCCCGTCACGGCCTCACCATCGTCGAGCGGCAGCTGTCCAACTTCTTCCCCTTGCCCGACGGGCAATATCTGAAAACCGGCGAGGGCGTCACCCGGTCGGAATTCACACGCTTCAGCCCGCGCGATGCCGAGCGCTACGATGCTTACTCCCAGGAAATCGACGCCATTGCCGACGTGCTGCGCGACATGGTCCTGCACCAGCCGCCCAACTTGGTGGACGGAGGTTGGCGCTCGGTTCTGTCGGAGGGCTGGCGCGCGCTCAGGACAGGGAACCGCCTGCGCAGCCTGTCGACCGCGCATCGCCGCGCCCTGCTCGATCTGTTCACCAAATCCGCCGGAGATTATCTCGACGGCTGGTTCGAGACCGATTGCATCAAGGCCGCCTTCGGCTTCGATTCCATCGTCGGCAACTTCGCCAGCCCCTACACGCCCAACACCGCCTATGTGCTGCTGCACCATGTGTTTGGCGAGGTGAACGGCAAGAAGGGCGCCTGGGGCCATGCGATCGGAGGCATGGGGGCGATCACCCAGGCGATGGCGAGGGCGGCGCGGGAGCGGGGCGTCGAGATCGAGGTCGATGCTCCCGTCCGGGAAGTGATCATCGAGAAGGGAAGGGCGGCGGGAGTCGTGCTGAAGGACGGGCGCAGCATCCGGGCCCGCGCGGTGGCCGGCAACGTTCATCCGCAGATCCTCTTCGGCCGGATGGTGCCCGAGGAGGCCCTGCCGCCGGACTTCATCCATCGCATCCGGCGCTGGAAGTCGGGCTCGGGCACCTTCCGCATGAACGTGGCCCTGTCGGAGCTTCCAAGTTTTGCATCCTTGCCGGGCCGGGAACCGGCTCCCCACCACACCGCCGGCATCGTAATCGCCCCGTCCCTGCCCTACATGGACCGCGCCTACACGGATGCCAAGCGCGACGGCTGGAGCCGCGAGCCCATCGTCGAGATGCTGATCCCGTCCACCCTCGACAGCACCCTGGCCCCCAAAGGGGCCCATGTGGCGAGCCTGTTCTGCCAGCATGTGCAGCCAATTCTGTCGGAGGGCCGCTCCTGGGACGATCATCGCGAGGAGGTGGCGGATCTGATGATCGAGACGGTGGACCGCTATGCACCCGCCTTCAAGGCCAGTGTGGTCGGGCGTCAGATCATGAGCCCCCTCGATCTGGAGCGCACCTTCGGCCTGATCGGCGGCGACATTTTCCATGGCGCCCTGACCCTGGACCAGATCTTCAGCGCCCGGCCCATGCTGGGCCACGCGGATTACCGCGCGCCCCTGCCCGGGCTCTACATGTGCGGCTCGGGCACCCATCCCGGTGGCGGCGTGACCGGCGCGCCGGGCCACAATGCAGCGCGGGCTCTCATCGCCGATATGCGCCGCCTGAGGCGGTGAAGGCTCTATGCTTCCTGCGGCAGCCCTGATGCTGGACCGGTTTGAAAAACCCTGCCGGACAGGCTAACCGTCTTTCCGGCCTGACGCGAAAAGCGAACCAAGGACAATGCCCGTGCTAGACCAGACTTCCACCCTTCGCGACTACCTGAGCCGCGCGCCTGTGATTCCTGTCGTCACCCTCGAGGACACGCGCCAGAGCATCGACCTAGCCCAAGCGCTGGTAAAAGCGGGACTGCCCATGATCGAGGTGACCCTGAGGACGCCGGGGGCCCTCGATGCGATCAGCGCCATCGCCAAGGCCGTGCCGGAGGCGATCGTTGCGGCTGGCACCGTGATCGACCCAGGCCAGATCTTCGAGGCTGCCGACGCGGGGGCCAAGTTCATCGTGACTCCCGGGACGCCGTTGCGGCTGGCCGAACGCCTGCGCGAAGCGCCGATCCCGGTGATGCCCGGATGCTCCACCGTGTCGGAGGCCATGACCCTGTCCGGTCTCGGCTTCGAAATCCTCAAGTTTTTTCCTGCGGCCGCATCCGGGGGAGCCGCATGGCTGAAGTCGATCCATGGGCCTCTGCCGAAGCTCTCCTTCTGCCCCACGGGCGGCATAGATCTGGCGAGCGCCCCGTCCTATCTTGCCCTGCCGAACGTTCCTTGTGTCGGCGGCACCTGGATGGCGCCCTCCGACGCCCTCAAGGCCGGTGATTTCGACCGGATCGGGCGTCTCGCGTCCGAAGCGGCCTCCTTGCGCAAACAGACCTGAACAGCAAGCACACCTGAACCATTCTCCCGTGCCTCCGTTGTGCTCTGGAACAGTTCGGCGCCGGACAGGAGGGCCTTCATGGTTGATTACAGGAAGCTTTTGGATGTGGTCGTCAGTACGATCGGACGCCCGGATGCGAATCGGAATCAGCCGGGCGGCTCCAGCGCAGGGGCAGGCGGTTTGGGGCAGCAGATCCAGCAGGGCGTCGGCCAGCTCACCGGTCAATCCCCGGATCAGCT
Source organism: Microvirga sp. (assembly GCA_035641875.1). GTDB lineage: Bacteria > Pseudomonadota > Alphaproteobacteria > Rhizobiales > Beijerinckiaceae > Microvirga. The sequence continues at coordinate 2,939 of DASQTM010000265.1, forward strand.
TCTCCAGAAAGCCAAGGATCTCGCCACCCAGCATCCGGGCATGACCCAGGCCGCCCTTGTAGGGTTGGCGGGCCTCCTGTTCGGCAAGCGCAAGAAGGGCGGGCTGACCGGAAATCTCGTCAAGCTCGGCGGTCTCGCGGTGATCGGCGGCTTGGCCTACAAGGCATTCCAGAACAGGCCGGCGGGACAGCCGGCGGAAGGCAGCGCGCAAAGCCCTTCGCCTGCGGTGGGCGCAGCCCCGGACGAGGGGACTGCGGTGAAGGCCATCGAGAGCGTGCCGGAGACGTCCCGCTTCCATCCGGTCTCCCAGACAGAGGACGACGCCCTTCTCTTCCTGCGCACCATGGTGGCAGCGGCGGCGGCGGACGGGCAGATCGACGAGGCCGAGCGCTCGCGCATCGTGAAGGGCCTGACGGAGGCTGGCATCGATCCCGAGGCTAGCCGCTGGCTCGAGACCGAAATGGCTTCCCCGGCCGATGTGGAGGAACTCGCGGCAAACATCGACGACCCGGAAAAGGCTGCGCAGGTCTATGCGGCGGCCCGCATCGCCATCGATCCCGATACGATTCAGGAACGCGAATTTCTCAATCAGCTCGCTGCAGTCCTCGACCTCGAACCGGCTGTCCGAGCGCAGATCGACGATACGGCTGACACCATGAGGTGAGGGGGCCAGCCTCCACGCGGGCCTAGAGGGGAGAGGTGCGGCCGAGAGGTTTGATGGTCTGGTATTTGATCGTCGTCTGGACCCCGCCCTTTTCCCTCATAGCGCTTGCCGAGGACGAAGCCGAGGTCCAGCGAATAGAGGTCCGTGTGCTCCCCCGTAACCCGGCCCTCGGCGTTGAGGAAGCGGTTGCGGACGACCAGGACACTATAGGAGCAGGACCCGAGCTGAAGCTGCTCCTGATCCGAAACCGTCAGTTCG
>DASQTM010000266.1:0-2647 GCA_035641875.1 Microvirga sp.
CTGCCGCTTCGCGACGGAATCGCGCCGGTGGCCGCGGCCATCGCGGATCTTCTGGTCGCCACCTTCGGTGGGGAGGCCGCCTCCTCAAACCCTCCGCAGCCGCAGGACGCGACGGGCCTCGGGCCTTCCCGTGGGAAGACGCCATGACGCTCGGCCTCGGCATCCTGCGGTGGACCCCGAAGGATTTCTGGCGCGCCACGCCGCGCGAGCTGATCGCGGCCTGGGACGGCCTCAACGGCGGACGTCCCATGGAGCCCGAGATAGGGCGCGATCTCAGGAGGCTGGTGGCGGCGTTTCCGGCTGGATGACAGACACACGACGCTGCGTCCAGGAGCTTCAAACCGGCTTTCGCTTGACGTCGGGGAACTCATCGGTCGTTCCGAGGTACCGGGCGCCCTTCGCCTCCATGCAGAGGAGAAGGATCTTTCGCCAGTTCTCCCCGGCAGTGACGCTGTTCCTGGCCCGCATGGCAGCCTTCTCAGTTGGGGTTGCAGGCTGACAGGATCGGGAGCGACATGACCGCTGCGATCATGATCGCATGATGTGGAAACCGGCGCTTCATGGTTTAGCCGGAGGCACTTGATCGGCTGTTCCGAGATGGCGCGCGCCTTTCAATTCCAAACAGCTCAGATAGATCCCGCGCCAATCGTAGTAGCGAACCGGCCCCGGTTTCTGAGAGGCAACCGCTTTTCTCGCCTCATAGGCGCATTCATGCTGTATCCGCTCCCACTGGGCACTGCTTATATCCCCGATGTTGAAGACATCGTCAGGCGGTCTTGTCGGAGTGCAGGCCGATATAGCCAATACAAGACATAGGCCCAAGCACTTCAAGGAGATCGTCTTGACAGATAAACGTGCCAACAGCTCCATCGCGCCCGACGTTAGCGTAGAAGAAGACCGGAAACGCCAGCTCAACACGCTCATCGGCCTCTCCGACAAATTCGGTGACTCCCTGAGCAATGCTTTCGCCAAGAACATCGCGGAAGGCAAGAAATTTGATAACGTTCTGAAGTCGCTGCGCCAGTCTCTTGTGGAAACCGGGCTGCGGCTGGCCCTGGCGCCGCTTCAGCTGGCTCTGAGCCAGAGCGTGAAGAACATGACGGTGGGAGCCATGGGGGGATCGCTGCCGCTGGACGGCGGCGGCCTGATCGGCGGGCTCTTCAAGGGCGTCGGCTCTCTCTTCGGTTCCCTCTTCGGCCCGTCGACCTCGGCCCACGAGGCCGTCGCCGCGTCTCCCTTCGCCAGGGGCGGCGTGTTCTCCCGCGGCATGGTGATGCCGTTCGCCAAGGGCGGAGTGGTGGGCGCGCCGGCTTATTTTCCCCTCGGGCGCGGGCTCGGTCTCATGGGCGAGCGGGGCGCGGAGGCGGTGATGCCCCTGGCGCGGGGGCCGGACGGACGGCTCGGCGTTCAGGCGGGCGGCGGGGGCCGGCCGGCCTCGATCACCGTCAACATTTCAACGCCGGATGCGGAGAGCTTCCGGCGCTCCGAGGCGCAGGTCTCCGCCGCCCTGGCGCGGGCCGTGGCCCGGGGTCAGCGCGGGATGTGACGAGCCTTTCGAGGCTCAGGCGCTCCCGTCGTCGAGCATCGCCAGGATCTCGTCCTTGAGGCGCACGCGGCTGCGCTTGAGCTCCTCCTCCTCGTCCTCGGACCTGGGCTCCACCCGGGTCTCGACCCGGTGGATGGTGCGGTTCAGCTCGTTGTACTCGTCGTAGAGCCGCGCGAAGTGGTTGTTGCTGGTCTTGAGCTGATGGATCCGGTCCACCTTGTCCGGAAAGTCCTCCGCGAGGTCGTTGGGGGTGTTGCTCATGGGCTGCCGTCTCCTTGTCGAGGGATGCTTTGCGACGACAACCCACCCGGCATTTTTTCGTTTCATCATCGTGAAGGATCGCCATGGCGTCCGATTTCCATGAGGTTCGCTTTCCCCTCGACGTCAGCCTCGGCAGCCGGGGCGGGCCGGTGCGGCGGACCGACATCGTCACCCTGTCGTCCGGGCGCGAGCACCGCAACAGCCGCTGGGCCGGCTCCCGACGCCGCTACGATGCGGGTCTGGGCGTGCGCAGCGTCGACGCGCTGCACGCGGTGGTGGCCTTCTTCGAGGAGAGGCGCGGCCGGCTCATCGGCTTCCGCTTCCGCGACAGGATGGACTGGCGCTCCGGCCCGCCCTCCCAGGAGCCGACGCCGACGGACCAGCGCATCGGCGCCGGCGACGGGCAAACCTCGAGCTTCCCCCTCGTCAAGACCTACGGCTCCTCCTTCGCGCCCTATCAGCGCCCCATCGCCAAGCCGGTGGGCGGCTCCGTGCGCGTGGCGCTCGACGGCGTCGAGCAGGCGGTGGGATCGGGCTTCACCTGCGATCCCCTGACCGGCCTCGTCACCTTCGCGGCCGCGCCGCCTGCGGGCGCCATCGTCACGGCGGGCTTCGCCTTCGACGTTCCCGTCCGCTTCGACACGGACGAGCTCGACATCGACCTCTCCGCCTTCGAGGCCGGCGAGATCCCGAAGATCCCGCTCATCGAGATCGTTCCCTGATCTGTCCTCTGTCATCCCGGGGCCGCGCAGCGGAGCCCGGGATCCATAACCGCTGACCGTGCAGAATGAAGCGGACGCCATCGCGCTCTTCCTCCCATCGCTGTGTTTATGGATCCCC
>DASQTM010000267.1:0-5640 GCA_035641875.1 Microvirga sp.
GGTCGCCGTCGTCCAGGATGAGCACCAGGGAGACCTCCCCCTCGCCCCTCACCTTCAGCCGCTCGTAGACGCTGGTGATGGGGCGCTCGTCCCGCAGGAAGATGCGCATGCCCTTCTGGTGCTTGGCGATGGCCTCCTCCAGACGTTCGGCCATGCCGATCCGCGCCCTCACCTCGTCGCCCTCCACGCCCGCCTGGAGCATGAGGACCACGGCCGTTCCCGGTTCCAGAACCTCGCGGAGGCGCATCAGCCCCTCGGAGAAGATGATCGCCTCGAAGTGCCCGGTCTGATCCGACAGGGTGAGAATGCCCATCTTGTTGCCGGTCTTGGTGCGGCGCTCCTGCCGGTCGAGCACGGTGGCGGCGACGCGTCCGACCGAGTTGCCCGCCTTCACGGAGCGGCAGAACTCGACCCAGGTCTGGACCCGCAGCTTCTTCAGGAGGTCGCCGTACTCGTCGAGGGGGTGGCCCGAGAGGAAGAAGCCTGCGGCGTCGTATTCCCGCTGGAGCTTCTCGGCGGCCGGCCATGGCTCGTAAGGGGGGATGCGCAGCTGCACGTCCGCCGAGGCCATGCCGCCGAACATATCCGCCATGCCGCCGTTGGCGGATTCATGGGCTTGCTGGGCCAGGCTCATCATGGCGTCGATGGAGGCGCAGGCCCTGGCCCGGTCGGGCTCCAGCTCGTCGAAGGCGCCCGCCGCGATGAGGTTCTCCAGGGTGCGCTTGTTGAGCATGCGCGGATTGATGCGCCGGGCGAAGTCGGCCAAGTCCTTGAAGGGCTTGTCTCCCCTCGCCTCGATCACGCTCTCGATCGCCTGCCGCCCGACGCCTTTGACGGCCGCGAGAGCATAAAGAATCGAGCCCCTGCCCTCCTGGTCGTATTGCACGTCGAACACCACGTGCGAGCGGTTGATGGAGGGCGGCTCGACCTTGAAGCCGAGGCGCTGCGCCTCGCGGCGGAATTCCGACAGCTTGTCGGTGTTGTCGAGGTCGAGGGTCATGGACGCGGCCAGGAACTCGACCGGATAATTGGCCTTGAGATAAGCGGTCTGGAACGCCACCAAGGCATAGGCCGCCGCGTGGCTCTTGTTGAAGCCGTAATCGGCGAATTTCGCCAGGAGGTCGAAGATCTCGTTGGCCTTGGCCTTGTCCATCCCGTCCCTGGCCGCGCCGGAAACGAAGCGCTCGCGCTGGGCGTCCATCTCGGCCTTGATCTTCTTGCCCATGGCGCGGCGCAGCAGGTCGGCGTCTCCAAGGGAGTAGCCGGAGAGGACCTTGGCCACCTCCATCACCTGCTCCTGGTAGACGATGATGCCGAAGGTCTCGCGCAGGATCGGCTCCAGCTTGTCGTGGGGATACCAGGTCCTCTTGTTGTGCTCGTCCTTGCCGAGCTTGCGGGCGCAATAGACCGGGATGTTCGCCATCGGGCCAGGGCGGTAGAGGGCCACGAGGGCGATGATGTCCTCGAAGCGGTCCGCCTCCATCTCGACCAGCGCCTTGCGCATGCCGGCCGATTCCACCTGGAACACGCCTACCGTCTCGCCGCGCTGGAGCATCTCGTAGGTCTTGGAGTCGTCGAGGGGCAGCGCCGAGAGATCGACCTCGACGCCCCTCCGCCGGATGAGGTCCACGGCGGCGCGCAGCACCGTCAGCGTCTTGAGGCCGAGGAAGTCGAACTTCACCAGGCCCGCCTGCTCGACCCATTTCATGTTGTACTGGGTCACGCGCATGCCGGTCTTTGGGTCGCGGTAGAGCGGCACCAGTTCCTGAAGCGGGCGGTCGCCGATCACCACGCCGGCGGCGTGGGTGGAGGCATGGCGGTGCAGCCCTTCGAGCTTCTGCGCGATGGCGAGCATGCGCTTGACCACCGGCTCCTCGTCGATGGCCGCCTGGAGCTTCGGCTCGCCCTCGATGGCCTGGGCGAGCGTCACGGGGTTGGCCGGGTTCTGGGGCACGAGCTTGGTGAGCTTGTCCACCTGACCGTAGGGCATCTCCAGGACGCGGCCCACGTCGCGCATGACTCCGCGGGCGAGCAAGGTGCCGAAGGTGATGATCTGCGCCACCTGCTCCTCGCCGTAGCGCTGCTGCACGTAGTCGATGACCCGCTCGCGCCCCTCGACGCAGAAATCGATGTCGAAGTCCGGCATGGAGACGCGTTCCGGGTTGAGGAAGCGCTCGAACAGCAGGCTGAACCGCAACGGGTCGAGGTCGGTGATGGTGAGCGCATAGGCCACGAGGGACCCGGCGCCGGAGCCGCGGCCGGGACCCACCGGGATGTTCTGGTCCTTCGCCCATTTGATGAAGTCGGCCACGATGAGAAAGTAGCCGGGGAACTTCATGTTGCGGATGACGCCGACCTCGTAGGCGAGCCGGTCGTGATAATCCTGCTCGGTGAGGCCCGGCGCGGGGCCGTGGGCGGCTAGGCGCTTGACCAGCCCCTCCTCCGCCTGCCGCTGCAACTCCTCGCCTTCGTCGAGGGCGGTCGCATCCGGGCCGGTTCCGAAATTCGGCAGGATGGGTTTGCGGGTCCGCACCCGCGTGGAGCAGCGCATGGCGATCTCCACGCTCGCCTGCAGCGCATCGGGCAGATCCGCGAACAGCTCCTTCATCTGCTTGCGGGTCTTGAAGTGATGCTCGGGCGACAGGCGGCGGCGATTGTCGTCGGAGACGAGACGCCCCTCCGCCAGGGCAAGCAGCGCATCATGCGCCTCATAATCCTCGGGCGCGGAGAAGAAAGGTTCGTTGGCCGCCACGATGGGCAGCCCGTTGCGGTCAGCGAGCGCAATCAGCCCATTCTCGACCAGCCGCTCCTCATCGAGCCCGTGACGCTGGATTTCCACATAGAGCTGAGACCCGAAGGCTGCTTTCAGGATGTCGAGGCGAGCCTGCGCAAGCTCCTGGCGTCCGCCGTTGCGCAGGGCTGAATCGAGCGGCCCGGTGTAGCCGCCCGTGAGCGCGATCAGGCCCTCGCAATGGCTCGACAGGACGGGAGCCGCGATCCGGGGCTCCTCGCCGAGAGGCACGCCGAAATAGGCGTGGCTCACGAGGCGCATGAGGTTGCGGTAGCCCTCATCGGTCTGGGCGAGAAGCACGATGTTGGCCGGCTGCGGCACCGCCCGGGCGATGGGATCGGCCTCCTCGAAGCAGACGGAGAGCTGCACGCCGGCAATGGGCTGGATGCCGGAGCCCGCGAGCTTTTCCGAAAACTCCAGGGCCCCGAAGAGATTGTTGGTGTCGGTCAGGGCCAGGGCCGGCTGCTTGTCCGCCGCGGCGAGCTTCGCCAGTTGAGCGATCTTCAGCGCTCCCTCGAGCAGCGAATACGAGGAATGCACGTGCAGATGAACGAACCCGATGTCCTGAAGAATGCGCGCCATGAAACTCTTTACTCACGATCAGCGCGCATGCTGCCACGATTCTGCTCAAACGACCCTTACCGGAAATGCCAGGACCGAATCTTCCTGTGAATCATGCGTGGAGGGTGTGGATTGCGGGTATCAAGCGATGGGAGAAAGAGCGAGCGCCCAGATTGCCACGGCGGAACCGAACATGACCAGAGAGCTGATCTCGGCGGCGGTCTCGATGATGGTGCGAAGCATGTTTGGTTCTCCGTGTTCCTGGCATGTTCACTATTGTTCGATGAATGTTCTGTGTAAAGCAGGTGCAGATCGCGCATTGCTCGCAGAGTCAACAGAGGCTTAAGCGCCATCATTCGTGTTAGCCCCCGGGTATTTTCGCTTTTTTCCATGTTTTTGGCGAAACATCAGTGACCCGTCACCTTGATGAAGCCGGTCTCTTCATCAATCAGTTCCGCTGCGCCTGTCAGACGTGCCGCTCGATGAAGAGAAGGTCGCGAGCTTCAGCGGCCCGATGGGGTTCCTGCTCGACAGAGGCGCGGACGAGCACGCTCGCAATGAGGATGACGAGCGCCCCGCCAAACTTGTGCGGCACCCTGCCCTTCGGCAATGGCCGCAATAGCTCGCCTACGGAAGCTGAACGACCAAACCCTCGCGAATCGTGACGCGGCGGTCCATGCGCGCTGCGAGATCCAGGTTATGGGTCGCGATCAGGGCCGCGAGGCGAGAGGCTCTGACGATGGCCACCAGTGTCTGAAAGACCCGATCCGCCGTGTGCGGATCGAGGTTGCCGGTAGGCTCATCCGCAAGCAGCAGGCGCGGCGCGTTGGCCACCGCGCGGGCGATGGCGACGCGCTGCTGCTCACCACCGGAGAGTTCGCCGGGGCGATGGTCGAGACGTTTGCCTAAACCGAGAAAGCTGAGGAGCTGGGTGGCCCGGTCGCGCGCTTCGTCCTTCGACAGGCCGCGGATGAGCTGCGGGATCACCACATTCTCGAGCGCCGAGAATTCCGGCAGCAGGTGATGGAACTGGTAGATGAAACCGAGCTCCTCCCTCCGCAGCCGGGTGCGCTCCTGGTCGTTCATGGCGGCTGTCGCCCTTGAGCCGACGAAGACCTCCCCGCCATCGGGCTTCTCCAGAAGGCCTGCCACGTGAAGCAGGGTGGACTTGCCTGTGCCGGACGGAGCGACGAGGGCAACGATCTCGCCGGGCCAGATCGTAAGGTCGGCCCCGCGCAGCACGTTGAGGAAGCTGTCGCCCTGCGGGTAGCGGCGCTCCACCTTGGACAGGCGCAGGGCGGGTTGAGGCTGACCTTGGGACATATCCTATCCGTACCGCAACGCCTCGACCGGATCGAGTTTCGCGGCTTGCCAGGAGGGATAAAGAGTTGCGAGAAGCGACAGGATCAGCGCCATGGCCAGCACCGTGGCCACCTCGCGCGGGTTCACCTCGGATGGGATCTGGCTCAGGAAGCGGAGCGTCGGATCCCAAAGATTGGAGTTCGTCGCCCACGACAGGAAGCTCTGAAGCGATTGGACATTGGCGGCGATCAGCAGACCCAGCAGGAATCCCGCAATCGTGCCGACCACGCCGATCGACGCGCCCGTGATCAGGAAGATGCGCATCACCGCCCCGCGCGTCGCCCCCATAGTCCGAAGGATCGCGATGTCGGACGACTTGTCCTTCACGAGCATGATGAGCCCAGAGATGATGTTGAGGGCCGCCACCAGCACGATCAGGGTGAGGATGAGGAACATCACGTTGCGCTCGACCTCGAGCGCGCCGAAGAAGGTGCGGTTGCGCTGCCGCCAATCCGTCATCAGGATCGGCCGCCCGGCAGCCTCCTCGATGGCGGCGCGAGCCTGGTCAACCCGGTCGGCATTGTCGAGATAAACCTCAATGAGCTGCACATCCTCCGTCCGGTTGAAGTAGCTCTGAGCTTCCGCCAGGGGCATGAACACGAAGGTGGCGTCGAATTCCGACATGCCGATCTCGAACACCGCTTTGACGGGATAGCCCTTCACCCGCGGCGCGGTGCCGAAGGGCGTTGCGGCGCCGCGCGGCGTGATCAGCGTCAGGGTGTCGCCCGCCTGGAGCGACAGGGACTCGGCAAGGCGACGCCCGATGACGACGCCCTCCCCTTCGCTGAAATTATCCAAGGAGCCCTGACGCAGATTGCCCGCGATATGCTCGATTTTCTGAAGATCCTCGACCCGGATGCCGCGCACCAGAACGCCGCTGCCGTTGTACTGGGAGGAGCCGAAGGCCTGTCCCTCCACCAGGGGAA
>DASQTM010000268.1:0-2398 GCA_035641875.1 Microvirga sp.
TCCCCTTCGCTTCGCTCCGGCCGGGAATGACACTAAGGTATCAGCACAGTGTCATCCCCGGCGAGCCGAAGGCGAGGGAAGGGGATCCACTGACACCCGCCTGTCATCCCGGGGCCGCGCAGCGGAGCCCGGGATCCATAACCGCCGACGCTTCAGTACGAGGCGCAGCGGATACCGCCGCCCTCTTCCCTCAACCGTCGTGGTGATGGATCCCCCGCCTGCGCGGGGATGACAGGGAAGATGGCGCTCGATTCGAACTACTCCCCGAACCTGTTCGACTTCGGGAAGCCCTTCGGCGGCAGGCGGCCCGCCTCGGTGCGGTCGCCGATCCAGTCGCGCAGGTCCTCCTTGGCCACGGTCCAGGTGCGGCCGGCGGTGTCCTTCCAGGTGAGGCCTTCCTTCAGCTTGAACACCTTGGCGTCGGAGACGCCGCCATCCTTGTAGCGCTGGAGGCGCACGCCCTTGCCGCGGGTCATCTCCGGCATCTGCTTGACCGGGAAGATCAGCAGCTTGCGGTTCTCGCCGATGATGGCCACGTGGTCGCCCTCGGCCTCCGTGCAGACCACCGCTTTCGCCGGGGCGTCCAGGTTGAGAATCTGCTTTCCTTTGCGGGTATTGGCCACGATCTCGTCCGTGGGCACGATGAAGCCGCGCCCGTCGGAGCCGACCACCAGCAGCTTCGCGCCGGCCCTGTAGGGGAAGGCCGCAATGAAATCCGCCCCCTCCTCCAGGTCCACCATGAGGCGAATCGGGTCGCCGAATCCCCGTCCGCCCGGGAGCTTGGAGGCCTCCAGGGTGAAGAACCGCCCGTTGGTCGCCACCACCACGATCTTCGAGGTGGTCTCGGCAAAGAAGGTGGCTTTCAACCTGTCGTCGCCCTTGAACTGTACGCCCGAGAGATCGTCCTGATGGCCCTTCATGGCCCGGATCCAGCCCTTCTCGGACACGATGACGGTGATCGGTTCGCGCTCGACCATGGCTTCCGCGAAATCGATGTCGGAGGTGTCGGGCGCCTCGGCGAAGGTGGTGCGGCGCTTTCCGAGAGCGGTTTCAGGCCCGAAGGTCTTGCGGACCTCCTTGATCTCGGCGGCGATCGTCTTCCACTGCACCTTGTCGGAGCCGAGAAGCTCCTCGATCTTGGCCTTCTCGGCCTGCAGGGCCTTCTGCTCGCGCTTGAGCTCCATCTCCTCGAGCTTGCGCAAGGAGCGCAGGCGCGTGTCGAGGATGGCGTTGGCCTGAACCTCCGTGAGCTTGAAGACGCGCATCAGCTCCTGCTTGGGCTCGTCCTCCTCGCGGATGATCTTGATCACCCGGTCGAGGTCGAGATAGACGATGAGCAGGCCGCCCAGGATCTCCAGCCGCCGGTCGATGGCCGCCAGCCGGAAGCCCGAGCGGCGGACCAGAACCTCGCGGCGATGGTCGAGCCATTCGCGCAGGCATTCCACCAGCCCCAGCACCTTCGGCACCTTGCCGCCGGCCAGAACGTTCACGTTCATGGGGATCCGGCTCTCCAGCTCGGTCAGCCTGAAGAGCGACTCCATGAGGATGATCGGGTCCACCGTCTTGGCGCGGGGCTCGAAGACGACGCGGATATCCTCGGCGGATTCGTCGCGCACGTCCGCCAGCAGGGGCAGCTTCTTCTCCTGGAGCAGCTCAGCGATCTTCTCGATCAGGCGGGATTTCGGCACCGCATAGGGGATCTCGGTGACCACGATCTGCCAGTTGCCGCGGCCGAGATCCTCCTTGGCCCAGCGGGCCCGCACGCGGAACGAGCCGCGGCCGGTGCGGTAGGTCTCCGCCATGGCGGACGGCGTATCGACGATGATGCCGCCGGTGGGCAGGTCCGGCCCAGGCACATATTGCATCAGCTGCTCGGAGGTGGCGTTGGGCTTGGCGATCAGGTGGAGCGCCGCGTCGCATAATTCTGCCGCGTTGTGCGGCGGGATCGAGGTCGCCATGCCCACCGCGATGCCCTGCGAGCCGTTGGCGAGCAGGTTCGGGAAGGCGGCCGGAAGCACCACCGGCTCCTCATTGGTCTGATCGTAGGTCTCGCGGAAATCGACTGCATCCTCGTCGATCCCCTCCAGCAGGAGCCGGGCGACCTCGGTCATGCGGGCTTCGGTGTAGCGCATGGCCGCGGCATTATCGCCGTCGATGTTGCCGAAATTGCCCTGCCCGTCCGCCAGGGGATAGCGCTGGGCGAAATCCTGCGCCATGCGCACCAGGGCGTCATAGATGGACTGGTCGCCATGAGGGTGGAACTGGCCCATCACGTCGCCGACGATGCGGGCGCATTTCTTGGGCGCGGACCTCGGGTCCAGGCGCAGGAGGCGCATGGCGTGCAGGATGCGCCGGTGGACGGGCTTCAGCCCGTCGCGCGCGTCCGGCAGCGCCCGGT
>DASQTM010000269.1:0-3896 GCA_035641875.1 Microvirga sp.
AGCAGCCAGGAGCCCGGCTACATCAGCCCCTATGAGGGCCGCACGGCGCTCTCCTTCGGCATTGCGGACCAGGGCCGCCCGGGCGACGCCTGGCTGCTGGAGACCGTACGCTGGGCCTGGCGCACGAAGCTGCGGCTGACCATCGAACTCGACATGAAGATGCGCCTCTGGCAGCTCGCTGAAGACGAGGCCGTGAGGGTGTTCGCCAGCAACCTGCGCGACCTGCTGCTCGCAGCGCCCGCCGGGGCGCGCCCGACGCTGGGCCTCGATCCCGGCTACCGCACCGGCGTGAAGGTGGCGGTGGTGGATGCGACCGGCAAGGTCGTCGCTACGGACACGATCTATCCGCATGAGCCCAAGCGCCAATGGGACGAGTCCCTAGCGACGCTGGCGCGCCTCTGCCGCGCTCACAAAGTGGAACTCGTCGCCATCGGCAACGGCACCGCCTCCCGCGAGACCGACAAGCTCGCAGGCGAGCTGGTGACCAAGCACCCGGACCTGAAGCTCACCAAGATGGTGGTGTCGGAAGCGGGCGCGTCCGTCTATTCCGCATCGGCCTACGCAAGCCAGGAGTTGCCGGATCTCGACGTATCCCTGCGCGGCGCCGTGTCCATCGCGCGCCGCCTGCAGGATCCCCTTGCCGAACTCGTGAAGATCGACCCCAAATCCATCGGCGTCGGGCAGTACCAGCACGATCTCGCCGAATACAAGCTGTCGCGCTCCCTTGATGCGGTGGTGGAGGATTGCGTGAATGCGGTGGGGGTCGATCTCAACACCGCCTCGCCGCCGCTGCTGGCCCGCGTCTCCGGGCTCGGCGAATGGGTGGCGCAGAACATCGTCGCCCACCGGGACGCCAACGGCCCCTTCAGGACCCGCAAGGCCCTCACCAAGGTCACGGGACTGGGGCCGAAAACCTTCGAGCAGGCGGCGGGCTTCCTGCGCATTCCGAACGGGGACGATCCGCTCGACGCCTCCGGCGTCCACCCGGAAGCCTATCCTGTGGTGCGCCGCATTCTGGAAGCCACGAAGAGCGACATCAAGGTGGTGATCGGCAATGGCGGCGTGCTGAAGAAGCTCGATCCGCAGAAGTTTACCGACGACAAGTTTGGCGTGCCGACCGTGAAGGACATCCTGAGCGAGCTGGAAAAGCCGGGCCGCGATCCGCGCCCCGAGTTCAAGACGGCGACCTTCAAGGACGGCGTCGAGAAGATCTCCGATCTGAAGCCCGGCATGATGCTCGAGGGAGTCGTGACCAACGTGGCGGCCTTCGGGGCCTTCGTGGACGTGGGCGTCCACCAGGACGGGCTGGTGCACATCTCGGCCCTGTCGGACACCTTCGTGAAGGACCCGCGGGCGGTGGTGAAGCCGGGCGACATCGTGCGGGTGAAGGTGCTGGAGGTCGACACCGCCCGCAAGCGCATCGCCCTCACCATGCGCATGAGCGATCCCCTGGAAAAAAAGCCTGCCACCCGCCCCGACGAGGGGCGGGGCTCATCCCCAAATTCCCGCGCGCCGAACGGCAAGGGCGCGAGCGGGCAGGCGGCGTCCGGCGCTCTGGCGGATGCCCTGCGCCGCGCCGGAATGGCGAAGCCCCAGGAGAAGGGCAAGACCCCGCGCCGGTGATCTTCACCGCCGAAATCCGGTTGGGGACCCCGCTGCCTCCTTCAGCCTGCGCTCGGTGATCGCCTGATCGGCGATGCGCACGCTTGTGGCCGGGCCCGAACTGTTCTAGAAGCAAAGCGTCTCACGGGGAGCCCTGTCCAGGGCTGAGAGGCGGCAGGGCCGCCGACCCGTCGAACCTGATCCGGGTCATACCGGCGGAGGGAATGAGCATGCGACATCGCAGAAAAGAAGCTGCGCGCCCCGTGCGAGTTGTGCCGCCGATCCGGCTTGTCTCACGCATGGGAGCATCTCTGATGATACGCCGACTTCTCTTCACCCTGCTTTCGCTCTGGCTCGCCACCGGCCTCGCCGCGGCACAGACCAAGCCGGTTCTGACCGTCTACACCTACGGCTCCTTCGCTGGAAAATACGGCCCCGGCAAAACCGTCAAGGAGCGGTTCGAGGCGGTCTGCGCCTGCGAGCTGGCCTGGGTCACCGCCGAGGATGCGGGCAGCCTCCTCGGGCGCCTGCGCCTCGAAGGCGAGGGCACCAAGGCGGATGCGGTCGTGGGCCTCGACATGAATCTCGCGGCCGAAGCCAGGGCGCTGGGCCTCTTCGCGCCGCATGGGGCGGACGTGAAGGATCTGTCGCTCCCGATCGCATGGGCCGACAGCACCTTCATCCCCTTCGATTGGGGGTACTATGCCTTCGTGTATGACGCGAACAAGCTCGCCAATCCGCCGGGGAGCCTCAAGGAGCTCGTCGAGAACGCCAATGGACCCAAGGTGGTGCTGCAGGATCCCCGCACCAGCGCGCCGGGCCTCGGCCTCCTGCTCTGGATGCGCAAGGTCTATGGCGACAAGGCCGACGAGGCCTGGGCGCAGTTGAAGCCGCGCATCGTCACCTTCACCAAGGGCTGGTCCGAGGCCTACGGCCTCTTCCTCAAGGGCGAGGCCGACATGGTGATGTCCTACACCACCTCGCCGGCCTATCACATCGTTGCGGAGAAGAAGGACAACTACAAGGCCGCCCCCTTTACGGAAGGCCACTACCTCCATGTGGAACTCGCCGGCATGACCCGCACGACGAAACAGCCCGACCTAGCGAAGAAATTCATGGCTTTCGTGCTCAGCGAACCGTTCCAGTCGGCGATGCCGGAAGGCAACTGGATGATGCCCGCGAAAACTCCCGCAGCCGGTCTGCCCGAGGCGTTCAAGGGCCTCGTGACCCCTGCCCAGGCGCTCCTGTTCACGCCGGAGGAGGTGCAGCAGAACCGCCGCGCCTTCCTTGACGGCTGGCTCAACGCCACCACCCGCTGAGCGGCTCGATGGCGAGCCGACCTCATCCCGGGAGCGTCGTGGCTCTCGCCCTCGTGGCTCTCGTGGCGGGCAGCTTCCTGGCTCTTGCCCTTGTCGGTGGAGAGAAGCCCGCGCTTCTCTCCATCGGCCCCTATCTCGGCCGCGTCCTGGCGTCTTCCCTGCTCCAGGCCACGCTCTCGACGATCCTGTCCCTGGCTCTCGGCATCGGCCTTGCGCTGGCCCTGGCGCGCCGCCGCTTTGTCGGGCGCGACCTGCTCCTGGCCCTGCTGGAGACCACGATGGTGATGCCCACCATCGTGGCGGTCTTCGCGGTCTTTTCCATCTACGGGCGAAGCGGCTGGCTCGCTCAAGGTCTGGCAGCGTTCGGATGGGGCGGCGATTTCAGCATCTTCGGCTATCCCGGCATTCTCATCGCCCATGTGTTCCTGAACGCGCCGTTCGTGGCGCGCATCCTTCTCGACGTGCTAGGCCTCGTGCCGGCCGAGCACTGGCGTCTGGCCAGCGCCTTCGGCTTCACGCCGGCGCAGGTGTTCCGCCATCTCGACTGGCCCGTGCTGCGCGCGGAACTGCCCGGCCTTGCAGGGCTGGTGTTTCTTCTGTGCTTCAAGAGCTTCGCCATCGTGCTGGCGCTCGGCGGCGGCCCGAGCCGCTCCACCCTGGAAGTCGCCATCTTCGAGGCCCTGAAAGTCGATCTCGATTTCGGCCGCGCCGCGTGGCTCGCCCTGATCCAGCTCGCCATCTGCCTCGCCCTGATGCTCACCCTCAACTGGGCCTTCACGCGCCCGCCGGTCGGCCACACCGTCCGGGCGCTGATCCGCCGCCCGGATGCGGCGAACGGGACCCTCAAGATCGTCGATGCAGCGATCCTCGTGATCGGCGCGCTCTTCATCGGGCCGCTGGCGCTGAGCGTGCTCGAAGGCCTCCGGCACATCCTTGCGGTGATGGATGCGGATCTCTTCCGGGCCTTCATGACCA
>DASQTM010000270.1:0-3664 GCA_035641875.1 Microvirga sp.
GATAGTCGAAGGTGAACTTCTTCAGGATGGCCCAATCGTCCGAGAGCACCTCGACGGAGCGGATGTGGATCGGTTCGTCTGTTGTCATGCTTCAACGCCGTCAAATGTCCTGTTCGCCGGGCCGATCTTCGGGGGACGGGGGATCGAATGCACTCCGCCAGTTTTGTAGAAGGGCGGCGCATTTCTGAAGAGCCGGGCCCTCCCGTGGACGGCAGGGCTCTCAGGGGTCGCCTTTCCGCTCCGAGCCGCTATAAGAAGCCATGACCGAGACAAGCCCCCAAGACCCGCATTCCCAAGACCTGCCTTCCCAGGACCCGGATCCCTACCTCGAGATCGGCCGCAAGCTCTTTGCCGGCGAGGCGAATTTCATCTGGGCCGCCAATTCCCTGAAGAACCTTCCCCCACAGGGCAAGGTGGAGATCGCCTTCGCGGGCCGCTCCAACGTGGGCAAGTCGAGCCTCGTCAATGCGCTCACCGGGCGCAATACGCTCGCCCGCACCTCGCATACGCCGGGGCGGACGCAGCAGCTCAACTTCTTCGACATCAACGGCCGGTTCAACCTCGTGGACATGCCCGGCTACGGCTATGCCGCCGTGGACAAGGAGAAGGTGCACGCCTGGACGCAGCTGATCCACGACTACCTGCGCGGCCGCGCCAGCCTTGCGCGCGTCTACCTGCTCATCGACGCCCGCCACGGCATCAAGCCGGTGGACGAGGGAGTGCTCGAAACCCTCGGCACCGCCGCCGTCTCCTACCAGATCGTCCTGACCAAGGCGGACGAGCTGAAGAAGGGCGAGCTCGAGAAGCGCATCGCCGATACGGCGGAAAAGATCGCCAAGCGGGCCGCGGCCTTTCCGGAGGTCCTGCCTACGTCGAGCCGGTCTGCCTTCGGCATTCCGGAACTGCGCGCCGGCATCGCCCGCCTCCTGAGCGAGCGGGGCGCGGGATGAACTTAAGCGCCCGGATCCTCATCGTCCTGGCGGCCCTGTCGGGCCTTGTCGGGGTCGGCCTGTCGGCGGCGGCCGCGCACGTGACGGGCGGCAATCTCGCCACGGCGGCGCAGTTTCTGCTCTTCCACGCCCCGGCCCTCCTCGCCCTCGTGGCCCTGATCGGGGCCGGACTTCTCCACCCGACGCTGGCGCAGGCGGCCGGCTACGCCATGGTCCTGGGGCTGGTGCTGTTCTGCGGCGACCTCTCCCGCCGGGCCTTCTCGGGCGTTCCGCTGGCGCCCATGGCCGCGCCCACCGGAGGCATTCTCCTGATGCTCGGCTGGCTCCTGGTGGGCTTGTCCGCCCTTCTTCGCCTGCGAGCCTGAACTCTTGGGTTTGCACGGGGCCGCCCGTCGGCTAGAACGCAGGCCGCTTCGTTTCCTCAACCGCGTTGGAGCCCTCCATGCCCAATCCGACCGATCAGCTCCCGGACGTCCATGTGCAGGCCGAAGTGCTCGTGCAGGCCCTGCCGCACATGCAGCGCTACGACCAGCAGGTGGTGGTGATCAAGTACGGCGGCCATGCCATGGGCGACCGCGCGGCCGCCGAGGATTTCGCCGAGGACGTGGTTCTGCTCGAGCAATCCGGCATCAAGCCCATCGTGGTTCATGGCGGTGGGCCGCAGATCGGCAGGATGCTCGAAAAGCTCGGCATCAAGTCTGAATTCAAGGGCGGTCTTCGCGTCACGGATGCGGCCACGGTCGAGGTGGTCGAGATGGTGCTCGCCGGCTCCATCAACAAGCAGATCGTCGGCTGGATCGGCGCCGAAGGCGGCAAGGCCGTGGGCCTGTGCGGCAAGGACGGCAACATGGTCGTGGCCCGGAAAGTCACCCGCACCGCCGTCGACCCTGATTCCAACATCGAGAACGTGGTGGATCTCGGCTTCGTCGGCGAGCCGGAGCACGTGAACCGGGAGGTTCTGGACCAGGTGCTCCAGGCGGAGCTGATTCCGGTTCTGGCTCCCGTCGCGGTGGGCCGGGACAGCCAGACCTACAACGTCAATGCAGACACCTTCGCGGGCGCCATCGCGGGCGCGATGACCGCCAAGCGCCTCCTGCTCCTCACGGACGTTCCGGGCGTTCTCGACAAGAACAAGAACCTGATCCCGGAGATGACGATCGAGGATTGCCGCCGCCTCATCGCCGACGGCACCATCACGGACGGCATGATCCCCAAGATCGAGACCTGCATCTACGCCCTGGAGCGGGGCGTGGAGGCCGTGGTCATCCTCGACGGCAAGGTGCCCCATGCGGTGCTGCTGGAGCTGTTTACCGACCACGGCGCGGGCACGCTGATCCGCCGGGGCTGACCGGCCCCCTTTCCGCAGGCGCTCAAGCTTCCTATATGATCGACGATGGGGCCCATTGGCCCCATTGCCGTCTCCAAGGTTCCATGAACGCGAAACCGCCTGCCGAGAATCACCTGTCGTCCCCGGATTCCCGCGTCTTCTCCCACGTGGACACGTGGATCTTCGACCTGGACAACACCCTCTATCCGCATACCTCCCAGGTCTGGCCGCAGATCGACGACCGGATCACCCTGTACATCGCGGACCTCTTCGGCCTGGACGGCCTGTCGGCCCGGGCGCTGCAGAAATTCTTCTACCACAAGTACGGCACGACCCTGCGGGCGCTGATCGACGAGTACGACATCGACCCCCATGACTTCCTTGATTTCGCCCATGACATCGACCACGCCGACATCGAGCTGAACGCCAGCCTCGGCGAGGCGATCGAGCGGCTGCCGGGCCGCAAGCTCATCCTCACCAACGGCTCCCGCAAGCATGCGGAGAACGTGGCCAGGAAGATCGGCATCCTCGACCATTTCGAGGACGTGTTCGACATCGCCGCGTCCAACTTCGTGCCCAAGCCCGACCGGCGCGCCTACGAGATCTTCCTGGAAAAGCATGTGGTGGAACCGTCAAGGGCCGCCATGTTCGAGGACATCGCCAAGAACCTCGCGGTGCCGCACGATCTAGGCATGACCACTACCTTGATCGTGCCCAAGACCATCGACCCGTTCCGGGAAAGCTTCGAGCAGGAAGCGGTCAGGACCCCCGACATCGACTACATCACCAACGACCTGGCGGATTTCCTGAGCACCTATGCGCTGCCGGCGAAGTAGCGCCCCCTCCTGTCATCCCGGCGAAGGCCGGGATCCATAACCACACCGATGGAAGGAAGAGCGCGATCATATCCGCTGCGCTTCATCCTCGACGGTTAGCGGTTATGGATCCCGGGCTCCGCTACGCGGCCCCGGGATGACAACCCTTAAGTGTTTCAAACGAAAATGGCCCCTTTCGGGGCCATGTCCGTATCCGATGAGCGGAGATCTTACGCAGCCTGCGTGTTGATCTTGCTCTCGGCGATCCGGCTGAGCTTCTGGTCCGTAGCCTTTTCCTGATCGAGGATCTGGTGCAGGACGCTGGCGCAGTCGTCGCGGCCGAGCTGCTTCGCCCAGGCGACGAGGGTGCCGTAGCGGGTGATCTCGTAGTGCTCCACGGCCTGAGCGGCCGCTAGGAGAGCCGCATCGAGCACCTGCGGATCCTCGATGTCGCCCGCAATGTCCTGGGCTTCGTCGATGATGCCGTCGATGGCCGGGCAGGTCACGCCCTTGGGGTCCTGGCCATGCATGCGGAAAACCTGCTCGACCATCTGGATCTGCTGCTGCGTTTC
>DASQTM010000271.1:0-2633 GCA_035641875.1 Microvirga sp.
GTGGAACAGGCCCGGCAGGATCGTCATCACCCGGATGCCGAAGCCCGAGAGGTCGCGGGCGACCGGCAGGGTCATGCCCAGCACCCCGCCCTTGGAGGCGGAATAGGCCGCCTGCCCGATCTGCCCGTCCTGGGCCGCCACCGACGAGGTGTTGACGATGACGCCGCGCCCGCCGTCCGGCGTGACGGGATCGAGCCCCGCCATGGCCACAGCGCATTTGGAGATCATCGCATAGGTGCCGATCAGGTTGATCTCCACCGCGCGGCGGAAGCTCGCAAGATCGTGGGCGACGAGTTCGCCGGTGTCACGCTTCCTGGCCACCGTGCGCTTGCCGGGAGCGATGCCGGCGCAGTTGACCAGGATGCGCTCGATGCCGTTCCTGGCCCGCGCCTCTTCGAGGGCCGCGTCGATGGAGGCCTCGTCGGTCACGTCGGCTCGGCAGAAGACCGCTCCCGTCTCCCTCGCAACCCTCTCGCCTCTTTCCGCGTTCATGTCGAGGAGCGCCACCTTGACGCCGGCCGAGGCCAGCATGCGGGCGCTCGCCTCCCCGAGGCCGGATGCGCCCCCTGTGACGATGGCTGCCATAGATTCGTCGAGCTTCATGCGTTTTCTCCCGTGCTGGCATGATGTTTAATGGATCCGCCGCCAAGCGGAAACGTGGATTGCCGAAGGAGCAGAATGCATGAGCGACCCCCTCATCAAGCCTTTCACCAAGGCCGAGATGGATGCCATGCGCGAGGCTGCCCGCGACGGGGAAGGCCTCAAGCGCCGGTTCTGGGACAAGCTGAAGCGGGTCGCCGGCCGCATCCCCTTCGCCGAGGACCTGGTGGCCGCCTTCTACTGCGCCACCGATTCCGGGACCCCCAGCCGCGTGAAGCTGATTCTCATCGGCGCCATCGCCTACTTCGTGCTGCCCACCGACGCGGTGACCGACCTCCTGCCCCTGATCGGCTTTGCCGACGATGCGGCCGTGCTGGCCGCGGCCATTACGCAGGTGGCGGGCTCCATCACGGAAGAACACCGGGCCCAGGCCCGTAAGGTTCTGGGCGAGATATCCTAGAGGAAAGGGCCAAGCTTGATCGTTATGGGATTATTTTTCCCAAAAGAGAATAGAGACTTATTGCAACGATACTCAATTGCCTTATAGATGGCCTTGTTCATGCCTGAGCGTTTCGATCTCCTCCCTTTGAACAATCGATAACTTTCCTTGAGACTTAGAAAGGCCGCCTCGGCGGCCTTTATTTTTTGGCCGCTCGCCTTGATCAGGAGCGCCGCGTTTCGACGCATCGCCAAACCTGGGGAGCCGCCTTATGGGGGCGGTGAAGAGTTCTTAACCATCCGGGATGTAAGATCCGCCCCATGATGATCGCTTCTTTCAAGCGCGGCCTTGCCGCCGGCACGATGTCCGCCGTGTTCGCCCTTGCGACGGGCCCGGCCGCCCTGGCGCAGGCCCAGCGTTCCAACCCGCAGCAGCCCACCCGCGCCAAGGCGGCGCCTGCGGCGAGCGCCAAGCCGGCTCCCGCGACGGCCAAGCCGGCCCAGCCTCAGGCCCAGGCGCCCACGGGGCCCGGCGGCTCGTCGCTCGTGGCCTCCTTCGGCGATTGGGGCGTCTACACGGCCCAGGCGGGCCGCTCCAAGATCTGCTACGCGCTGAGCCAGCCCAAGGACCGGCTGCCGAAGAACCTGAACCGGGATCCGGCCTATCTGTTCGTGTCCTTCCGCCCGGCGGAGAACGTGAGGAACGAGGTCGCCCTGGTGCTCGGCTTCGCCGCCCGGGAGAACGGCCCCGCGGAGGCCGCCATCGGCACCGCCTCCTATGCCCTTCTCACCAAGGCCACCAATGCCTGGCTGAAGAACCCGGCCGAGGAGGGCCAGGCCATCGGCACCATGTCGAGGGCTTCCAGCGTGACCGTGAAGGCGCAATCCGCCCGCGGCAACCAGCTCACCGACCGCTATTCCCTGAACGGCTTCGGCCCGGCCCTGGAGCGCGCCCGCAGGGAATGCGGGGCCTGAAAACCGCCTTCGAGCGGTTGAAAAACCGGGCTTCCATGGGCATGTTCCGGGCTGTTCGCCCGGAACATGCGTGAAGGCCTCACGTTTCCGGCGCAATCGTGTTATAGAACCCGATCGTTCCCCTCAGACGAAGGCTTGAGATTTCCCATGGCGACGATGCTCGACATCGCCAAGCGCAACCCCCATGCGGCCCCCGTGGCCGTGAGCGATGCCGCGCGGCACGAGGCGATCTCCATCGAAAAGACGGCCGAGCTCAGCGCCGTGGCGGGGGCCGCCCCCGGCGGCGCGTCGCTCATCGGCCTCACCCGCGACCAGCTTAAGGATTCCCTGGCAGCCATCGGCGTGCCGGAGCGCGAGCTCAAGATGCGCGTGGCCCAGATCTGGCACTGGATCTACTTCCGGGGCGCAAAAGACTTCGCCGAGATGACCAATGTGGGCAAGGACCTGCGGGCGAGGCTGTCCGCCGCCTATACGCTCGCCCGGCCTCAGGTCGTGTCCGAGCAGGTGTCCAAGGACGGCACCCGCAAATGGCTCATCCGCATGGCCTCCACCGGCCCCCTCGACAAGGGCGCGGAGATCGAGTGCGTCTATATTCCCGAGGTGGACCGCGGCACGCTGTG
>DASQTM010000272.1:0-2739 GCA_035641875.1 Microvirga sp.
GGTCGCGGGCGTCAGCCCGCCAGGAAGGGAATCCATGGCTGGGAACCACGCCTCCTTTTCCCTCCCCCTTGTGGGGAGGTGAGCGCGAAGCGCCGGGTGGGGGTGTTTGCGCCATCCTCTGATAGGCTATCGCTCACACCCCCACCTCCATCTCCTCCCCACAAGGGGGAGGAGGGTTCGCGCAGCGCTTGATTATGGATCTCCTCCCTGGTCCTGCGGACCGGCCGGAGCGCAGCGAAGAGGGCGGGAGACCCGGTGACCCGGCCTCACCCCCTGCCCCCTTGAGCCAAACGGCCGCTATTCTCTTCCCCGCATAAAAGGCTTAAAAGGGCGCTCCCTGCCCGCCGCGCATCAACCACACAGGCCAGCCTCGTGAAGAAAGTCTTCGTCAAATCCTACGGCTGCCAGATGAACGTCTATGACGCGGAGCGCATGGCCGACATGCTGGCCGTCGAAGGCTACAGCGAAACCAAGGCCATGGAGGAGGCGGATCTCGTCATCCTCAACACCTGCCATATCCGCGAGAAGGCGGCCGAGAAGGTCTATTCCGAACTCGGGCGCGTGCGCGAACTCAAGCAGGAGCGCGAGGCCGGAGGGCGGGAGACCAAGGTGGTGGTGGCAGGCTGCGTCGCCCAGGCCGAAGGCCGGGAGATCCTGCGCCGGGCGCCCGCCGTCGACGTGGTGGTGGGCCCGCAGAATTACCACAACCTGCCGGCCCTCCTGAAGCAGTCCCGGACCGAGCGCGTGGTCGACACGGAATTTCCGGTCGAGGACAAGTTCGACCACCTGCCCGCCCCGTCCAGGGTCCGGACGCAAGGGCGGGGCGTGTCGGCCTTCCTGACGATCCAGGAGGGCTGCGACAAGTTCTGCACCTTCTGCGTGGTGCCCTACACCCGCGGCGCCGAGATGTCGCGCCCGGTGGCCAAGATCCTCGACGAGGCTTTGCGCCTGGCCGACGCCGGCGTGCGCGAGCTCACCCTCATCGGCCAGAACGTGAACGCCTATCACGGCCTGGGGCCGGACGGCTCCGTCTGGTCCTTAGGGAGACTGCTGCGTCGCCTCTCCGAGGTGCCGGGCGTCGCGCGGCTTCGCTACACCACGAGCCACCCGCGCGACATGGATGACGAGCTGATCGAAGCCCACCGGGACCTTCCCGCCCTGATGCCCTACCTGCACCTGCCCGTGCAGTCGGGCTCCGACCGGATCCTCGACGCCATGAACCGGAAGCATACGGGGGACGAGTACCGCCGCCTGATCGAGCGCATCCGGGCGGCGCAGCCTAAGATTGCCCTGTCGTCCGACTTCATCGTCGGCTTTCCGGGCGAGACCGATGCGGATTTCGACGAGACCCTGCGGCTCGTGGCCGATGTGGGCTTCGCCAGCTCGTTCTCGTTCAAGTACAGCCCCCGCCCCGGCACTCCTGCGGCGGAGATCGAGGCGCAGGTTTCGGAGGCCGTGAAGGCCGAGCGCCTGGGGCGCCTGCAAAACCTGTTGGAAATCCAAAGACAGGCTTTCAATCGCGGAACCGTTGGCCAGACTCTTGACGTTCTCTTGGAGAAGCCGGGTCGTCACCCGGGCCAGATGGCCGGCAAGTCGCCTTATCTGCAACCCGTGCAGTTCGAGACCGACAGCCACCGGGTCGGCGAGATCGTGACGGTGCGAATCGTGCGGGCAGGCTCGAACAGCCTGTTCGGAGAATGGATCGAGCCCGGCAATCAGGCTGCGGCGTGAGGCGTTTGCCCGAAAGCGGCGAACAACCAAAGGAGAGGCATTTGAGGCCAGCGGACAACGCAACCGCACGAACGCAAAAGGGACGGAACCCGGCCAATCTGCATCCTGGCGTCCAGGAAGAGGCTGAAATCATCCTCACCTTCGACGACAATCGCCTCGCCAGCCTTGTCTTCGGGCATTACGACCAGAACCTCGCCCATCTGGAGCGGCGCCTGAACGTGGTCGCCATCGCCAACGGCAACCGGGTCACCCTGAAGGGCACGCCCGAGGGCTCGGAGCTGGCGCGGCGCGTTCTGGAAAAGCTTTACGAGCGCGCCCGCGGACGGGCCGACCTGGGTCCGGGCGACGTGGACGGCACCATCGAGGAGAGCACCCTCCAGGGCACGCTGTTTCCGGCGGCCGAGGAGCCGGTTCCGGGGCTCACCGCCTTCGACCAGGTGGCCACCCGCAAGCGCGGGGCGGTGCGCGCCCGCAACGCGGCGCAGAACACCTATATCAAGGCGCTCAAGCAGAACGAGCTGGTCTTCGCCGAAGGCCCGGCGGGCACCGGCAAGACCTGGCTTGCGGTCGGCTACGCCGTGTCGCTCCTGGAGGCGGGGCAGGTGGACCGCCTGATCATCTCCCGTCCCGCCGTGGAGGCGGGCGAGCGCCTCGGCTTCCTGCCCGGCGACATGCGCGAGAAGGTCGACCCGTACCTGCGCCCGATCTACGACGCGCTCTACGACTTCATGGACGCGCGGCACGTGGACCGGGGCCTCCAGACCGGCATGATCGAGATCGCGCCGCTCGCCTTCATGCGCGGGCGCACCCTCACCAACGCCCTGGTCCTGCTCGACGAGGCCCAGAACACCACCACCATGCAGATGAAGATGTTTCTCACGCGCCTCGGTGAGGGCTCTCGGATGATCGTGACCGGCGACCCGACCCAGATCGATCTGCCGCCAGGGCAGAAATCCGGCCTTGTCGAAGCGGTCCGGATCCTGCACGGCGTCGAGGGCATCGGCCGGG
>DASQTM010000273.1:0-3856 GCA_035641875.1 Microvirga sp.
CAGATGCGCGAGCCGGTAGGTTTCATCGAGGGCAAGTCCCTCCCCAGGCTCGAACCGGGTCCGGCTGCGCTCGTAGCCGAGTTCGGCATCCTCACAGAACACGATTGTCGAAGGTGAAGCATTCATCGATGATTCTCAGCAGAAGGTGGGGTCGCGCGCGATCCTGGCCTGGAGCCGCACGGGCGTGCGGGCCTTCAGCCCGTTCAGCAGCACCCGGCGATGCACCAGATCGCCGGCGCGGACCGAGGTGCGGCCGACGAGGCCGCTCACCGCATCGAGGGTGACTTTGAGCATTCCCGTCCGCTGACGCCGGAGCCGCGCCAAGCCCTGCTCGGGCCTGCCCGCGCTGACGAAGCGGTCGAGCACGCGGATCCAGCCCTCCTGCGGGATGTCGCCGTCGTCGAGGCACAGCAGCCAATCGCGCCGGGCCGCCGACGCGCCCGCCTGCCAGGAGGCGTCCTCCGCTACGATCAGGGTTGCGCCGGCCGCATCGGCCACGGCCGCCAGGGTGTCGTCCTGCCGCTCCGACAGGATGACCGCATCGCCCACCAGCCCCGCGGTCACGGCGGGAATCAGGGCGCTTAAGGTGACGGCCAGGGCCTCGGGCCCCTGCCTGACGCAGATGAGAGCGGTGATCATGAGGCCAGCTATACCCTTTTCCGCAGCGGGGTCGCCAGAGGTCAATTGGGGGAAGTCCGGAAGATCGCTTGCGTTTGTTCACTTTCTGTTCTTATGCTCAAGGTCTGCGGTTGCAGCTTCGATGGAGGTCGCCATGACGATTCGCCCCAAGGGCTCGACCCGGGACGATGTTCTCTCCCGGCCTGCGATTCGCTCTCCCATCGAGGCGGAGCGGCGCCGGGGCCGGGGCGCGGTGACGAACCCGACCGGGCGCTACGAGCCGGCGCAGCGGGAAGGATTCGTCGACGGCTGGGACCTGGAGGAGGAGCTTCCGCCGCTTCCCACGGAGGTGATCGTCGAGAAGCCGCGCACGATCATCACCCGCAATGATTCGCCCGACATCCTGTTCGAGAAATCCATCAACCCCTGTCGCGGCTGCGAGCACGGCTGCTCCTATTGCTTCGCCCGCCCGACCCATGCCTATCAGGGCCTGTCCTCCGGGCTCGATTTCGAGACCAAGATCTTCGCCAAGCCCAACGCCGCGGAGCTGCTGGAGAAGGAGCTGCGCGCCGGGGGCTACCAGCCGACGGCGATCGCGCTCGGGGCCAACACCGACCCCTACCAGCCCGTGGAGCGACGCTTCCGCATCACCCGGGCGATTCTCGACGTCCTGCAGCGGGCAAACCACCCGGTCGCCATCGTGACCAAGTCGGCGCTGGTGATTCGCGACATCGACATCCTCGGCCAGATGGCCGCCCGGCAGCTGGCCAAGGTGGCGGTTTCGGTCACGACCCTCGACCCGAAGCTCGCCCGCAGGATGGAGCCCCGCGCCGCCTCCCCGGCGAAACGGCTCGACACGATCAGCAGGCTCACCGAGGCCGGGATCCCCGTGACCGTTCTGGTCGCGCCGATCATCCCGGCGATCAATGATCATGAGATCGAAGCCATCCTGAAGGCCTGTTCCGAAGCCGGGGCGCAGGAGGCCGGCTACGTGCTCCTGCGGCTGCCGCACGACCTGAAGGACCTGATGCGCGACTGGCTCGTGGAGCATTACCCGGACAAGCTCAAGCACGTGTTCTCGCTGCTGCAGGAGGCGCGCGGCGGCAAGGACTACGATTCGACATGGGGCGTGCGGCAATCCGGGATCGGCCCCTATGCCTGGATGATCGGCCGCCGCTTCGAGACGGCCGCCGAGCGGCTCGGGCTCAACAAGCGCAGCCTGAGGCTCCGCACGGACCTGTTCCGGGCTCCGGCCAAGGAGACCGGGCAGCTGTCCCTGTTCTAGAGCGTCTGCCCTACAGACCTCCTTGCGGTTGGGGGCGGTGAGCACGGCTCAATCCCCTAGAGGAAGGCGTCGGGTCCCATAGGAAAACTCATTCACTTTGTCTCCTTGCCGCACAACCATGAGAAAATTAACAGGCAAAAACACCATGCATCCAGATTAGACTTGGCCCCCGGCTCAAGTTCATCGACAATTGCATCAGCAATCTGCGTGGGAGCCTGAGTTGAACATTTCCTTGAGCTTCATTCGAGACTTTCGGGCCATTGCTTTTGCGATGGCGACCCTCGCGTTGGGTTTGCTGCCTGCTCCGACAGGAGTCTTCGCGCAGGAAGCGCCCGTCCGCCAGGGCCAGGCCGCCCGCGCTGGCCAGGACAAGACCGCCACGAGAATCGTCCTCGTGGAGTGGCGCATCAAGAAAGGGCAGGAGAACGAGTTCCTGGAATATTGGTCGACCCGCGCGACGATCGAGAACCGCGCGGGCCTCGTTGGCGAGTTTCTGAGCCGGGTTGAGGATCAGAACCAGTTTCCATGGATGGTCTGGGATCTCAATCCCGGTTGGACCACCTTCGTGAATGTGGGCTTCTGGCGCAACGGGGCCGACTTTCAGCAGCAGATCGGCCGCTTCATCGACAATTCGAGGCCTCCCCTGGCCTTCGAGGCCGACAGGCGCCGCCGGGTTCTGGTGGCGCCCGAGCGCTGGCGCATCGGCGCCACGCCCATGATCTCCGCCGATCACCCAAGCGTCCGCTGAATCTTACGTCGCCATGAGACGTCCATCCATGCCGCACCGACAGGACAGCCCCGACGTTCAGCCCCAAGCGCCCTCCTCCAGGAGGGAATACGTTCTCGCCGTCATCCTGGCGGCGACGATCGTGGTCCCGACCTGGACCGTGATCTGGTGGCTGCTTCCTTGACAGCCAAGGCAGGCAAAGGACGCCTGCCTTGTACGGCCACCACGCAGGCTTGCCTCAGATGACGAAGAAATCCTTGTAGG
Source organism: Microvirga sp. (assembly GCA_035641875.1). Taxonomy (GTDB): domain Bacteria; phylum Pseudomonadota; class Alphaproteobacteria; order Rhizobiales; family Beijerinckiaceae; genus Microvirga. The sequence goes on from DASQTM010000273.1 coordinate 2,895, forward strand.
TGAGCGCGAGGTTCTTCTTCAGCACGGCGATCTCCACCGCCTTGACCTTCGCGCCCGATCCATCCGCATCGTAGGACAGCACGCCTGTCTTGCGGTTGTAGATCAGGTAGTCGTTCTTGTCCTTGGCCGCATCCAGAGCAAAGAACCCCTTGTTGAGGGCGGCAGGCTTCGTCACTGATCCTGCCTTACCCAGCTTGGTAAAGATCTTGTTGTCCAGCCAGAGGCTGTCGTCCTTCGCGCTGAAGTCGCTGATCGTATCGCGGTTGGCGCTCTTGCTCGGCGCCGTGTCGAACACGAAGGCATCCTTGCCCGCGCCACCGGCGAGCGCGTCGTTGCCCAACCCGCCCCAAAGCCGATCGTTGCCGCCGGAGCCGCTGAACACGTCCTTGCCTTTGCCGCCCTTGAGCACCTCGGACGCGGACGTGCCGGTGACCTTCTCGGCCGCCACGTCGCCGACGCTGATGGTGAAGGCCGTATCGGTGACGAGGCCACCCGCGTCGGTGGCGCGCACGACGACCGTATGGGACGTGGCCTGCTCGTAGTCGAGCAGCACGCCGTTGGCCACCTGGATCTGGTTGCCCACGATCTTGAAGCGCCCGCCGGCGCTGTTGGCCAGGGAGAAGCTCAGGCCGTCGCTGGGATTGGGATCTGTGGCCGTGAGATCACCCACCGCTGCGCCTGTCGCAGCGCCCTCCTGTGCTTTTGCGGCGCTCAGGAGCGCCGCCACAGGCTGGAGCATATGCTCGCCGCTTGCGTCGGTGAGGGTGCGGATGCCCTGATTGTAGAGCTGCTGGCGCTCGGCCCCGGTGAAGACATCGCCCTCCAGCTTGACAGCGCCGTCGTTGGTAGCGCTGTGCACGAGAAGCGCCGTGGCCTTGTCCAGAAACGTGATGGAGCTTGCGGCCTCCAACGTGATTTTCTCGACGCCCGCAATGATCCGGTTGGTAAATTCATAGCTGCCG
>DASQTM010000274.1:0-4504 GCA_035641875.1 Microvirga sp.
GGGTTGAAGTTGCGCGCCGTGAGGGCGTATTGGAGATTGCCGAGGTAATCGGCGATGAACGCATGCACGAGCGCGAAGTCGGCCCGCAGGGCGGGCTCCAGCAAGTAGTCGTGGCCATCGACCGCCACCTTCTGCTTGCCCTCCTCGGCGATGGTGCCGATGCCGGTGGCGGTCAGGATACCGCCGAGTCCGAAGCCGCCGGCGCGGATGCGCTCGGCGAGCGTGCCTTGCGGGACGAGGTCCACCTGCAGGCTGCCTGCGAGCATCTGCTGCTGTGTCTCCGGATTGAGACCGATATGGCTGACGATCACTCGTCGCAGGAGTTTGGCCGTGATCAGCTTGCCGATGCCGATCCCGGGTGCCGCGGTATCGTTGGCAATGACCGTCAGGTCGCCCTTGTGCTGCCGCACAAGTTCATCGACGAGAGGCTCCGGCGTTCCGACGCCCATGAAGCCGCCGACCATCAGGGTGGCCCCTGCGGGGATCATCGCGACGGCGTCTTGAAGCGAAATGGTCTTCATCGAAATCTCCTCATTGGGCGGTCCAGCCGCCGTCGATCGGCAGTGCGGCGCCGCGGATCTGCGCCGCCGCATCGGAGCAGAGGAACGCGGCCAGCGCCCCGATCTGCTCCGGGGTGGCGAATTCGAGCGAGGGCTGCTTCTCGCCGAGCAATCTCGCTCGCGCTTCATCGCCGCTGAGCACTTCCCGCATGGCGATATCGTCGATCTGCTTCTGCACCAGGGGCGTCAGCACCCAGCCCGGGCAGATGGCATTGCATGTCACGCCCGTTCTGGCGGTTTCGAGCGCCACCACTTTGGTGAGGCCGAGCACCCCGTGCTTGGCCGCGACGTAAGCAGCCTTGTGCGTCGATGCGACGAGTCCGTGCGCCGAGGCGATGTTGATGATCCGGCCCCAGCCGCGGCCTTCCATTAGGGGGAGCACCGCCCGTGTGGCGCAGAAGGCCGCCGTGAGATTGATGGCGATGATCGCGTGCCAGCGCTCCATCGGAAACTCGCGCACCGGCGCCGTGTGCTGGATACCGGCATTGTTGACGAGAATGTCGACGCCGCCGAGATCACGGGTCGCCTGCGCGATCATCCCGTCGATCTCGTCGGGCTTCGCCATGTCGGCGGCGCTATAGGACACGCGCACCCCGTGGGCATCCGCAAGAGACCCCCGAAGCCTGTCAATCTCGGTCGGTGCGCCGAAGCCGTTCAGCAGCACATCAGCGCCCTGGGCTGCAAGCGCCTCGGCGATTCCGAGGCCGATGCCGCTGGTGGATCCGGTCACCACGGCCGCCTTGTCCTTCAACGTCCCGGCGGTGAATGGCAGAGGATGAGGCTTCTTCGAAACGGGAATGTCCATGGTCTCCCTCCGCTTTGCGGTCAGTCAGGCAGGTCGGGGCGCGGCTTCAGTTTCACTGGCTTGTCCCCAGTCCTGGAACAGGGTGTGGGCGACCGCGAGCAGGACGGGACCGAGGAAAACTCCAACAATCCCGAAGGCCAGAAGCCCGCCGAGCACACCCAGGAAGATCAGCACCATCGGCATCCTGACGCCGCGGCTGATGAGATAAGGTCGCAGAATGTTGTCGAGGTTCCCAACGAAGAGGCCATTCCAGACCATGACGAACACGGCCCATCCCGTGTGGCCGTCGGACATCAGCCACAGGCCTGCGGGCAGCCAGAGCAGCAGCAGACCCACCGGCACTAGGGTCAGGACCACGCCGACGGCGCCGAGCACGATGGCACCGGGCACCCCGGCCAGCCAGAAGCTGAAGGCGAGCAGGATTCCTTGCGCGAGGGCCGTGCCGAGAACCCCGTTGACGACGCCCTTGATGGTGGCTCCAGCGGCTTTCAACACATGGCGCGCCCGCCAGCCTCCGAGACGGGTCAGCGCCCAGTCGACCCGGCTTTCGACGTAGGCGCCGTCGCGATAGAGGAAAAACGCCAGGACGATGCCGAAGATGACCTGAAGCGTGCCCGAGAGAAGCGACGCCCCTTGATGCAGCGCCCATTCCCGCATTGGTTCCACATAGGGTGCCAGAACAGGTCCCAGCCCCGCACCCTGCTGGGATGCTTCAAGCCACATCCGCTCCGCCTCATCTCCCACCAGGGGCACGCGCCCGAGCCAGCCGGGCGGCGGCAAACCGCGCTCGATAGCGGAGTGGACCGCCGCATTGAGCCGGACCACATCATCCGCCAGGTTCGCCCCAAGAGCAGCGAGCGGGACCACGAGCAGGCCGGCGATGACCAGCGTCATGATCATGGCCGCGACCGTCTGCCGACCACCCAGCAGATGCTCGACCCGCCGGAACAGGCGCCAGGTGGACACGCATAGCGTGACGGCCAGAAAGATCGCTGTTAGGAACGGCTTGAGAACGAAGACGCAGCCGACAGCCAGGACCAGAAGCAGCACGAGGCCAAGCGCCTTCTCGATATAAGACTCTTCCTGGAGAGAGGAATGCTCCCAGGTATTCACGACCTCGCGTGGGTCCGCAGAACGCACTTCTCTCCCCTCCTAGGACGCCCGATTATGGGGGGCCTCACGCCATGATACTGAGTCCGCCATCGACATAGGTGGTCGTTCCGGTCAGCCGCCGCGCGAACGGCGTCGTCAGATACGCGGCGGTGAGGCCCACGTCGTCGATGTCCACCAACTCGCCAATGGGCGCCCGCTCGATGGCCTCGGACAGAAGGACGTCGAAGTCCTTCAGGCCGGAGGCGGCCCGCGTCTTCAGCGGACCGGGCGAGATGGCGTGCACTCGGATGTGCTTGTCGCCCAGCTCATAGGCGAGGTAGCGGACGGCGCTCTCCAGCGCCGCCTTCACCGGGCCCATCAGGTTGTAGTTCGGGACCACCTTGTTGGCGCCATGATAGCTCATCGCCAGGAGCGTTCCGCCTTCAGGCATCAGGGGCTCGGCGAGCCGGGCCATGCGGATGAACGAATGGCAGGAGATGTCCATCGCCACCTTGAACCCGTCGTCGGAACTGTCGACGAGCCGCCCCTGCAGGTCTTCCTTCGGCGCGAAGGCGATGGAATGCAGCGCGATGTCGAGGCTGCCCCAGGTCTCCTGGATCTGCTGGAAGACGGCTTCGAGCTCGCCATCCCGCCCCACATCGCAGGGCGCGAAGATTGAGACTCCGAGTTCCTTGGCGAGAGGCTCGACATAAGGTCGAGCCTTCTCGTTGAGGTAGGTCACCGCGAGGTCGGCCCCGAGCTGGCGGAACACCCGAGCGCAGCCATACGCAATCGAATGCTCGTTGGCGATGCCGATGACGAGGGCGCGCTTCCCATGCAGGATCTTTGACTGGATCGCGACTTTAGGCAGATCTGTGGGTTGATCGTTCATGAGCTTGCCCTCGTGCGTCGGGTGTCACTGGAGCGACGATTGGAACCCGGTTTGGCCACCGCCTCAGGAGCGACTTCTGCTTGGGTTTCTGCCAGTGGCAGTGTGATCAGTTCAGCCTTTGCTTTGCCTCCGGTCCCGTTATCGGAGAGAAGGCGCCGGATCTCGCTCAGCAAGCTAACTTGCTTGTCGTTGGCCTCGATGCGGCCTTCTACCCGGTCGAGCAGATCGAGCAGCCCGCGCCGCTCTTCGGGCGTCTGCAGAAGCTTGGGAAGCGCCAGGAGTGCCTTCACCGGCTCGAAGTCGACGATGTAGGACTGCTCGCGGATGATCGCACGCGCGGCCTCGGCGGACATGTCGATCAGGCCGATCTCCTTACCAACGAGGTCCCGGGCCCGCTTCATGGCCGAGAGCCGCCGCCGCCCGGTGCCTGCCTTCAACAGCAGCAGCGCCGTGCGGACCATGGCCTTGGTCCGGTCACCGTCCTCAATATGCGTCAGCGCCTCCTTCACCAGAGGTGCATCTCGCGCATCGATGGGCTCCCCGGCATCGACTTCCTTGTCCTCCGCGGCCATGCCCATGCTGGCCGAGCCGTAGATGCGGAAGAAGGTGTTTTCGGTCGACGCGTCGCGCAGGTCGCGATAGAGATCCCACGAGGCGGAGGTGACGGCGGCCGTCCACCGCTCCACCGCCGCCATCAGGCCGTCATTGTCACGGGGCGCCCGGTTTGCCCTTACCATGTCAGCCATGCCTTTAAGTGGCCAAAGGAAGGGATTGAGATCCGACACCGCCCAGCGTTGCGCCCGCTGGGGATTGAGCGCTCTGGCGGCCTTTGCGGCTGCCGGGGTGACCATCGGGGCCACGAACGGATGCACGAAGGTCTCGTAGGTGGAAGCGAGGGCTTCGGAGGTCTTCTCGACCACCTTGAACGGCCCCTCGTCCTTGCGGCCGTATTTCTGCAAGATCTGCAGGTCCTCGACCCGGCGCTCGGTCAGCATCACGTCGTAGCGCACGCTCCCGTTCGTCTTCTGCTCCTCAACCTGCATGCCGTAGAGGCCCGGCGGCAGATGCTCGATGTACTCGATCAGGTCGACGATCTGGGTGTGCTCGCGCTTGGCGACCGCGCCCGAGACGAAGATGCCGAGATGGCCGACGCTC
>DASQTM010000275.1:0-8503 GCA_035641875.1 Microvirga sp.
GGCCGCATCCTGCCCTTCGATGAGAACGCCGGCCTCATCTGGGCTCGGCTGATGGCGGACGGCAAGGCCAAGGGCCAGCCTCGAAGCGCCCTCGACACCATCATCGCCGCCGTTGCGGAGGCCAACGCCTGCGTGGTCGTCACCGACAACGAGAAGGATTTCGCCGGGATCGAGGTTCTCAATCCCATGCGGATGGCAGGGTGACTTCCTACTCCCACTCGATCGTCCCGGGCGGTTTCGACGTGATGTCGTAGGTCACCCGGTTGATGCCCTTCACCTCATTGATGATGCGGGTGGCGACCCGGCCGAGGAAGCTCATGTCGAAGGGGTAGAAATCCGCCGTCATGCCGTCCACGGAGGTCACGGCGCGCAGGGCGCAGACGTGGTCGTAGGTGCGCCCGTCGCCCATGACGCCCACGGTCTTGACCGGCAGCAGCACGGCGAAGGCCTGCCAGATCTCGTCGTAAAGGCCCGCATTGCGGATCTCTTCGAGATAGATGGCGTCGGCCTTGCGCAGGATGTCGAGCTTCTCGCGGGTGATCTCGCCGGGAACCCGGATGGCGAGGCCCGGACCCGGGAACGGATGGCGGCCCACGAAGGCCTCCGGCAGCCCGAGCTCTCGGCCGAGCACCCTCACCTCGTCCTTGAACAGCTCCCGCAGGGGCTCCACGAGCTTCATGTTCATGCGCTCTGGGAGCCCGCCCACGTTGTGGTGGCTCTTGATGGTGACCGAGGGGCCGCCCGTGAAGGAGACGCTCTCGATCACGTCGGGATAGAGCGTGCCCTGGGCCAGGAAATCGGCGCCGCCGATCTTTTTCGCTTCCCCGTCGAACACGTCGATGAAGAGCCTGCCGATGGTCTTGCGCTTCACCTCCGGGTCCGACACGCCCTCCAGCGCGCCGATGAACAGATCCTGCGCCTGCACGTGGACCAGCGGGATGTTGTAGTGGTCGCGGAACAGGGTGACCACCTGCTCGGCCTCCGAGGCGCGCAGGAGCCCGTGATCCACGAAGACGCAGGTGAGCTGGTCGCCGATGGCCTCGTGGATGAGCACCGCCGCCACCGCCGAGTCCACCCCGCCCGAGAGGCCGCAGATCACCCGGCCCTGCCCAACCTGGACGCGGATGCGCTCGATGGCCTCGTCGCGGAAGGCCTTCATGGTCCAATCGCCCCGGCACCCGGCGATGTCGCGCACGAAGTTGCGGATCAGCTGCGCGCCCTGGGGTGTATGCACCACCTCCGGGTGGAACTGCACCCCGTAGAACTTGTGCTCCTCGTCGGCCACCACCGCGAAAGGGGCGTTCTCGGAAGCCGCCAGCACCTCGAACCCCTCCGGCAGCCGGGTGACCCGGTCGCCGTGGCTCATCCAGACCGGATATTTCTTGCCCACCTGCCACACGCCCTGGAACAGCGGGCTCTCGGTCAGAACCTCGATCTCGGCTCGGCCGAACTCCGAGTGGTGCCCGCCCTCGACCGCGCCGCCGAGCTGCGCCGCCATGGTCTGCTGCCCGTAGCAGATGCCGAAGACCGGGAGGCCCGTCTCGAACAGGTCCGCCGGCGCCCGCGGCGACGTATCGGTGGTGACCGATTCAGGCCCGCCCGAGAGGATCACGCCTTTCGGCCTCATTGTCCGGACGGCCTCGGCCGCCTTCTGGAACGGCACGACCTCGGAATAAACGCCCTCTTCGCGCACGCGGCGGGCGATGAGCTGGGTGACCTGGGAGCCGAAATCGACGATGAGGATCTTGTCATGGGTCTGGGTCATGGCCGGGTCTTTACGGTCTACAGGGGCGGGACAACAACGAAAATTTTCAAGCCGTTCAGGCCTTTCGCACCAGCACGGCCACGTAGAAGCCGTCCGTTCCGGTTTTCAAGGGCGTCATCTGGAGTCCGTGCGCAGTCGGCCGCACGGCGTGCTGCAGGAAGCCGAGGCCTGCCGCGTCCAGAATCTTATCGGATGGGAGCGGGGCAAAGCCGCTATGCTGTTCCGTGAAGGCGGAGAGCGCGTCGTCGTTCTCCTCCGGCAGGATCGAGCATGTGATGTACACGATGCGGCCGCCGGGCTTCGCCAGGGCGGCCGCCCGGTCGAGGACCGTGGCCTGCTCCTTGCGCCGCACCTCAAGGCTTCCCGGCCGCAGGCGCCATTTGGCGTCCGGATTGCGCCGCCAGGTGCCGATGCCGGTGCAGGGCGCGTCCACCAGAACGCAGTCGATCCGGCCGTCGAGATCCAGCACCGCGTCGGCCCTGGCGCGGGGGGTGCGGACCTGGACATTGCGCACCCCCGCCCGGGTGAGGCGGTCATGGATCGGGGCGAGACGCCGCGCGTCGCTGTCCGTGGCGTAGAGCTGCCCCTGGTTCGCCATCATGGCGGCCAGCGCCAGGGTCTTGCCGCCGCCCCCGGCGCAGAGATCGACCACCTGCTCGCCGGGCTTCACGGCGGAGATCAGCGCCGCGAGCTGCGAGCCCTCGTCCTGGATCTCGACCCAGCCCTTGATGAATTCCGGTTCCGATTGCACCGCAGGCCCGCGCCCGTCCTCGCTCGGGGCGATCCGGAGACCCAAGGGCGACAGGGGCGTCTCGACCGCGCCCAGATGCGGCAGGGCGTCATGCGCCTCCTCGCGGGAGGAGACCTTGAGGGTGTTCGCCCGCAGGTCGAGAGGCGCGCGGGTGGCCAGGGCCTGCATCTCGGGAACGAGGTCGCCGCCGAAGAGGCGCTGCAACGAGGGCTCGATCCAGTCCGGGAAGTCGCCGGCGACAGATGCCGGCGCATCGGCGAGACCTGCTGTCTCAAGCCTCCCGCGCTCGGCGTCGGACAGAGGCTCGGGCGCAAAGCGCTCGCCGGAGCACAGGGCCGCGATGGCCCCGACGTCAAGCCCGCGCTGGAGCTTCAACATGCCGAGCGTCACGGCGCGGGGCGTCGACTCGCCCATGATCCAGGCCGCGGAGGCCTTGCGGCGCAGGGCGTCGTAGACGAGGCTGGCGATGGCGGCCCGGTCCTTCGACCCGGCGAAGCGGTGCGACAGGCCCCAATCCTTGAGGGCGTCCGCAGCCGGGCGACGACGGGCGTCGATGTCGCCAAGGACCTCGATGGCGGCGGAGATGCGGGCGGCGGGTGTCATCGGAAAAGCACACTTAAACTTGGCCGTGAGAACGACATAATGTTTCCTATTTTCCGACCCGGTTGAAAGCGGATTCAGGGAGCACGTGCACTCCGCACGGATTCTCTCTGGAGACTAGTTCCCATGTTGACCCGCCTCACCCGCCTTGTCGCCATCGGCCTCACGCTTGCGATCGCCGCCTGCGCCACGACGCCTCCGCCGGCCGACCTCACTCCCCCGCCGCGCAAGGCCTACGACGCCAAGACGCAGCTCGAGAGCGGCCGGAAGTACTAAGCCGGGACCGGGGGTGGGCCCAGGGCCCACCCCCTCCCCTTGCCTCAGGCGACGCCGACCTCGGAGAAGAAGATCCGCACCGCAAACAGGATCCACATGAGCACGAGGATCACCACGCCCACGAGAAAGGCCATGAAGCGCTGGGAGACCCGGTTGCTGGTGGTGAAGATATAGGCATGGACGAGCCGGGATGCGACAAAGATCCAGGCCATGACCACGAAGGCGAGATCCGCTTTCCGGGTGACGAGCGCGAGGGCCGTCAGCGCAAAGAACAGAACCGGCACCTCGAACTGGTTGTGGTAGGCGTTGGCCACCTGCTGAACCTTCGGCGGCCACCGGCGCTCCCCGAGCGCGATGTCCCCCACCTTCACCTCGCCGGACCGGAGCAAGGCGACGCGGGACCGGCCCATCCAGAACAGCAGAACGAAAGTGAGCGCGACCTGCACGAAAAGGGGCGCGAGAATGGCGGAAACGCTCATGAAACGGCTCAGCTGCGGGTGGGATAATTCGGGCTTTCCCGGGTGATCGTCACGTCGTGGACATGGCTCTCGCGCAAGCCCGCGCTGGTGATGCGGATGAACTGGGCCTTGTCGCGGAATTCCTGGAGATCGGCCGCGCCCACATAGCCCATGGCGGCGCGAAGGCCGCCGGTGAGCTGGTGGAGCACCGCCGAGACAGGGCCCTTGTAGGCCACCTGCCCCTCGATGCCCTCCGGCACGAGCTTGAGGGTGTCGTTCACCTCCGACTGGAAGTAGCGGTCCGCCGAGCCGCGGGCCATGGCCCCCACCGATCCCATGCCCCGGTAGGATTTGTAGGAGCGGCCCTGGTAGAGAAACACCTCGCCGGGGGTCTCGTCGGTGCCGGCGAGCAGGGAGCCCACCATGGCGCAATTGGCCCCCGCCGCCAGGGCCTTGGCGAGGTCCCCCGAGAACTTGATGCCGCCGTCGGCGATCACCGGCACGTCGGCCTCCAGCGCCGACTCGACCGCCTCCATAATGGCGGTGAGCTGGGGCACGCCCACGCCCGCGACGATGCGGGTGGTGCAGATGGAGCCCGGCCCGATGCCCACCTTCACGGCGTCCGCGCCCGCGTCGATCAGGGCCTTGGCCCCTTCCCGGGTCGCCACGTTGCCGGCGATGATCTGGACCGCGTTGGAGAGCTTCTTCACCCGGGCGACGCTCTCCAGCACCTTCACGGAATGGCCGTGGGCGGTATCGACCACGATCACGTCGCAGCCCGCGTCAATCAGGCGCTCGGAGCGCTCGAAGCCCTGCTCGCCGGTGGTGGTGGCGGCCGCGACCAGCAGGCGGCCCTGGGAGTCCTTGGCGGCGTTCGGATAGGCCACCTGCTTCTCGATGTCCTTGACGGTGATCAGGCCGATGCAGCGGTAATGGTCGTCCACGACCAGGAGCTTCTCGATGCGGAACTGGTGCAGGAGGCGGCGCGCCTCCTCCTGGTTCACCCCGTCGCGAACGGTGATGAGGCGGTCCTTGGTCATCAGCTCCGAGACGGGCTGGGCGGGATTGCTGGCGAAGCGCACGTCCCGGTTGGTGAGGATGCCCACCAGCTTGCCCTTCGCCCCGTTGGGGCCGCGCTCCACCACCGGAATGCCGGAGATGCCGTGGCGCTTCATCATGGCCAGCGCATCGGCCAGGGTCTCGTCGGGATGGATGGTGATGGGGTTCATCACCATGCCGGACTCGTAGCGCTTCACCAGGCGCACCTGCTCGGCCTGGGCGTCCGGCTCCAGATTGCGGTGGATCACGCCGAGGCCCCCGTTCTGGGCCATGGCGATCGCCATGCGGGCTTCCGTCACCGTGTCCATGGCGGAGGCGATGATCGGGAGGTTGAGGCGGATGGTCCGGGTCAGCCGGGTGGCCACATCCACATCGCCGGGCAGGACCTCGGAGCGGCCGGGCCGGAGCAGCACGTCATCGAAGGTCAGGCCTTCGATGATGCGATCGGCGAGAATGGAGGCCATGGCCAACTCCTTCGGGTATGCATGAACGGATCGAGCTTGGAAGCGTCAGAGAGTTGGCGAGGGTCCGTAGCACGGGCTTTCATTTTCGCAAAGAGCCGAGGGACGCATTCCCAGAAGATGTGCCCTGCGCCAAAGCGCTTTGCCAACAGGGAAAAGGGCGCTAAGTCCCACGAGTCATGCGCCCGTCCCGCCTTCTCCCCCTGATCATCGCCACCGCGCTCTTCATGGAGAACACGGATTCCACGGTGATCTCGACCTCCCTGCCGGCGATCGCGGAGGATCTGGGGGCCGACCCCATCGCTCTCAAGCTCGCCCTCACGTCCTATCTGATAAGCCTGGCGATCTTCATTCCGATCTCGGGCTGGATGGCGGACAAATACGGGGCCAGGACCGTCTTCACCGCGGCCATCGGGGTGTTCATGGCGGGGTCCCTCGCCTGCGCCGGGGCCAATTCGCTGGAAGGCTTCGTGATCGCCCGCTTCGCGCAAGGGATGGGCGGAGCCATGATGGTGCCGGTGGGACGCCTCGTGCTGCTGAGGAGCGTTCCTCGCAACGAGATCGTGCAGGCGCTGGCGACGCTCACGATTCCGGCCCTTGTGGGGCCTGTGGTGGGCCCGCCGCTCGGCGGCTTCATCACCACCTATTTCGATTGGCGCTGGATCTTCTTCATCAACATCCCCATCGGTGTTCTCGGCATCGTGCTCGCCACGATCTACGTGCCCAACATCAGGGAGGACGACACGCCGCCGCTCGACCTCGTCGGCTTCCTTCTCTCCGGGCTCGGGCTCGCCCTGCTCATGCTGGGCTTCGCCTCGGGAGGCCGCCATCTCATTCCGGCGGAGTTTTCCCTCGGCTGCGTGGTTGTCGGCGCGATCTGCGTCGTGCTCTACGTGTTTCACGCCAGGCGCACCCCGCACCCCCTTCTTCGGCTGGACCTGTTCAAGATCCCGACCTTCCGGGTGAGCGTGCTGGGCGGCTCCCTCTTCCGCATCGGCGTCGGCTCGATCCCGTTCCTGCTGCCGCTCATGCTGCAGATCGGCTTCGGCCTCAATCCCCTGGCCTCCGGGTCCCTGACCTTCATCGCGGCGGTCGGCGCGCTGTTCATGAAGACCATGGCCAAGCGCATCCTGGAGCAGGTGGGCTTCCGCAGGCTTCTGACGATCAACGCCTTCATCGGCGCGGCCTTCATCGCGGCCAACGGGTTCTTCACTCCCGAGACGCCGCACTGGCTGATCATGATCGTGCTCCTGATCGGCGGCTGCTTCCGCTCGCTCCAGTTCACGAGCCTCAACGCCATCGGCTACGCGGAGGTGTCGAACCGCGACATGAGCTATGCGACCAGCCTGTCCAGCGCCGCCCAGCAGGTGGCGCTCAGCATCGGCGTCGCCTTCGGGGCCTTCGTTCTGGAGGCGGTCGCCACAAGCCGCGGGACCGCGATCACGGCGGCGGATTTCGGCCCGGCCTTCTGGGCCGTGGCGGTGGTGTCGGCCCTGTCCGGCTTCGTGTTCCCGCGCCTGTCGCCCAGCGCCGGGGCCGAGATGTCGGGTCACCGGATCGTGAACGAAAAAGGCCCCTCCACTGGGATGGGAGACGGCATGAACGGCCGCTAGCAAAGCCTTGATAGCGGAGGGTTATTCCTGATCGTCGGCCTATGCGATTCAGCTCGTTCTCTGTGGCTTCCCAGGGCCGCGGCGCAGGGTCCCCTTTTGCCCATGATGCGCTACCATCCTGGCGACCGGAGCGGGAGAACCCTATGGATCAACGCATCATCGACCTCTACGACGATTACACCCATGGCGGCATGAACCGCCGGAGCTTCCTCGACCGCCTGATCGCCCTTGCGGGCAGCTCGGCGGCCGCGACCGCTCTTCTGCCGATCCTGCAGAACAACTACGCCCAGGCCCAGATCGTGCCGGAGACCGATCCGCGGATCACCGCGGAAACCGTGGACATTCCGGGCGCCCAGGGGCTCAAGGGCTATCTGGTGAAGCCGAAGACCGGCGACAGGCTGCCTACCGTGATCGTCATTCACGAGAACCGGGGCCTCAACCCGCACATCAAGGACGTGACCCGCCGCATGGCCACTGAAGGCTTCATCGCGCTCGGCCTCGATTACCTCTCCCCCATGGGCGGCACGCCGGCGGATGAGGAAAAGGGCCGGGAGATGATCGGCCAGCTGAAAGCACCCGATGTGATCGCCTACGGCCGGGCCGCCGTGGCCTATCTGAAGGGCCGCCCCGACGGCAACGGCAAGGTCGGCGCGATGGGCTTCTGCTGGGGCGGCGGCGCGGTGAACAACCTCGCGGTGAACGAGCCGAACCTCTCGGCGGGCGTCGCCTATTACGGCGGCCAGCCGAAGGCTGAGGACGTGCCGAAGATCCAGGCCGCGCTCATGCTGCACTATGCGAGCCTCGACGAGCGGATCAACGCAGGGATTCCCGCCTACGAGGCGGCCCTCAAGCAGGCCGGAAAAAACTACCAGATCCACCTCTACGAGGGCGCGAACCACGCCTTCAACAACGACACCAACGCCGCCCGCTACGACAAGACCGCCGCCGACCAGGCCTGGAGCCGCACGGTGGCGTTCTTCAAGAAGAACCTGGCGTAAGGCACCGTCGTCCTAGGCGGCGCGCAGCGACGAGCCGGGATCGCTCGAAGAATGGAGCGCTGGTTTCCCTCCCCCTTGTGGGGAGGGCCAGAGTGGGGGTGTTGGCGCCAAGCCTTCATAGGCTATCGCTCACACCCCCACCTCCATCTCCTCCCCACAAGGGGGAGGAGGGTAGCGTCGCGCCAAGCCCAGCCGACTTGCGCAAGAGGAAGCCCATCTCGGGCAAGCCCGAGATGGGTGGGGAGGAGGGCCTGTCGCGCTTGATGAGCCAGACTTTGAGGAGCAGCCTCCGGCTGCGTCGCGAAGACCTCATCCTGAGGAGCCGCGTCAGCGGCGTCTCGAAGGAGGATCCAGAGTGTAAGGAAACGCGACGGTCTCCCCCTCCCACTCGGGAGAGGGGATGTTCTGCGGCCCCCGCGCCCGGATTTCGTCCGGGCCCTTCGCGTCCCTGCGAGCCGCTCCGCGAGAAAGTCGGGCGCGGCCACATGCGCCTTGAAATACCTCTTGCGATCATGACCTATA
>DASQTM010000276.1:0-2696 GCA_035641875.1 Microvirga sp.
CATGAAGGCGAGAAGGCAGCCCTTGGTGGTGCCGTGATGACCGGTGCCGAAGGCCAGACCCGCCTCGATCTCGATGGAGATGTCGTTGATCTGCCGCTGGTGCCGGTCATGGGAGCCGTGGACCAGCACGCGCCCCGCGCGAACCGGCTTGAGCCCGTCCAGGGAAGCCTTCACCCAATCTTTCTGCTCCATGGGGAGAAAGACGCCCTTGTCCGCCTCCGCGCCGACCACGGGGCGCAGCAGGTCCCGGATCGCCGCCTCGTCGGGATCGGTGGCGAAATAGGCCTCCAGCAGCCATGGCCCATCCTCTTCCGTCTCGAAGGCGGCGACGGCCGTCTCAGCAGGATCGAAGATCTCGCCGATGAGATCCGTCATGGCGCGCGCGGAGCGCTCGTCCGTGGTGATCCGGAACACATGGGTGGGGCGGTTGGGATGAAGACCTTCAAGCATGGACGCTGCTCTAGCACCGCTCGTGGCGGAGGTCACCTGTCCCGGCTGCTCCTGTTTTCAGCCGGTTCCACAGGGAACCGGCCGGATTCGGGTCCGTTGTGCAATCGCCTGAACCGAAACCTGGCGACGCCGGCAAGGCCTCGCTGCCGCAGGAGATTCCCATGTCCGGACGTCTTTTCGACAAGGTTGCCATCGTGACCGGTGCCGGCACCGGCATCGGCGAAGCCATCGCGCTCAAGTTCGCGAAGGAAGGCGCGCGGCTTCTCCTGGTCGGCCTGCCGGACGACCCGGTGGAGGACGTGGCCCGGATGATCAATGGGGCCGGCGGCTTTGCGGAGATCTATCTCGGCGATATCGCCGAAGAATATCATGCGCAAGCTGCCGTCGAGGCCTGCGCGAGCGCCTATGGGCGGATCGACATCCTGATCAACAATGCGGGCGTCTTCCTGGCGGTGGCCGAAACGCAGGACTACCCCATCGACAAGTTCGACGAGACCCTGCGCTCGAACGTGCGCTCCGTCTTTCTCATGACCAAATTCGCCTTGCCCCATCTTCAGAAGGCCTATGGCAACATCGTCTCCACGGGTTCGGAGGCCGGCATGATCGGACACCCGAAGAACGCCATGTATGGCGGCACGAAGGCTTTCATCCACTCCTTCACCCAGGGCATCGCGGCCGAGCAGGCGGCCTATGGCGTTCGCGCTAATTGCGTCTGCCCCGGCCCCATCGACACGGCCTGGACGCATAAGTCCACAGGCCCCATGGATGCGGAACTGGCCACCATGATCACGCAGGCGACGCCCATGGGGCGGCGCGGCACGCCGGAGGAGGTGGCGAACGTGTTCTGCTTCCTGGCCTCCGACGAGGCGAGCTTCGTCACCGGCGCCCTCTACACCGTGGACGGCGGCATCACCATCTCCAAGGGGCCGGTTGGGGCCAAGGCCTCGTCCCATTTCAAGGAGCCGCCCGAAGGTACGCTCCCGACCCGCCATTCCCATGACGGCCTGAGGAACAAGGATTACGAGACCGTGACCTGAGACAGGTTTCGCAACATTTACCCGTTTCTTGCGAGTATGACGGAACACATGAGCCTCCCCTCGGTTGAGGACATGAAAAAAATCCGTACCGGGGGCGAATAGCGCTCGCCGCTCAACCTATAGGAGGCGGCCATGGTGGATCGTCCTACGACACCTCGTAATCTCGGCGACAAGGATGCTCCGCATATGTCGCCGGTCACCCCGGCCGAAGATGCCCGGACCATCATGCTGAACCGCGTCTCCTGGGGCGCCGTCCTGGCCGGCATCGTGACCGCCCTGGTGACCCAGCTCATCCTCAACATGCTCGGCATCGGCATCGGCGTGGCGACGCTTGATCCCGCCACGGGCGACAACCCGCAGGCTTCGACCTTCTCCATCGCGGCCGGGATCTGGTGGACGGTCTCCGGGATCATCGCCTCCTTCGCCGGAGGCTATGTGGCCGGGCGTCTTTCGGGCCGTCCGAAGGAATCGACGGCGGGCCTGCATGGATTGACCGCCTGGGCCGCAACAACCCTCATCATCTTCTACCTGCTGACCTCCACCCTCGGCAGCCTCCTGGGCGGCGTCTACAACACCATCTCGGGCGCGGTCGGCGGCCTGGGCCGCACGGCGGTGCAGACCGCGGCGCCGGCTCTCGCCCAGAATGCGGACGCATTCAGCGGCATCGAGCGTCAGGTTCGGGAAGCTTCGGGAGGCACCGATCCGGCTCAGTTGCGGGACACGGCAGTGACAAGCCTGCGCGCAGCACTCACCGGCGATCCGGCGCAGGCTCAAGCGGCCCGTGACCGCGCCGCCGACGCCCTCGCGCGGGCCCAGAACATTCCGCCGGAAGAGGCCCGTAATCGCGTCACTCAATACGAGCAGCAGTATCGTCAAGCCGTCGATCAAGCCAAGCAGGCGGCCGACACAGCGGCCAAGGGCATCTCCACCGCTGCGCTGCTCGGGGCCATCAGCCTGATCCTCGGGGCGCTTGCAGGTTTCTTCGGAGGCCGGTCCGGTGCGGTGGATCCGACGATCACCTCGGCGCAGCTTGCCGGCGAGCGGCGTCGGTAAGCCAAGTCAGTCTCGACATGGATCATACCGGTCTCGCTGGAAGCAGCGGGGCCGGTCACACGTTGCAAGGGCCCCTCTCTACGCTGGCATCGGCTGCCTTGCGCCTTCGAGCACCTTGAGCCGCTCGGGTTCCAGCTCCTTGTAGCGGCGCTGAAC
>DASQTM010000277.1:0-4713 GCA_035641875.1 Microvirga sp.
GGAAGCGGTCGGTCAGTCGGGGCTGGCCGCCGGCGACTTTCCCGGCGCGCTGTTCATCGCCGTGCCGCCCGTGGAGATGGAATGGCCGCAACGCGAGGCGCTGGCCAAGGCCTCGGGGCACGAGGGCGACGTCACCTACAAGGACCTGCTGAAGGCGGCGGCCTCCGGGAGGTTCAAGCCCTGGCACGACCTGTTCATCTTCGGCACGGTGGCCGACCGCGTCGCCGACCGCTTCGGCACCAGGGGCTCGCCGATCTCGCTGTCGACCGCCTGTTCCTCGGGCGCCACTGCGATCCAGCTCGGCGTCGAGGCGATTCGCCGGGGCGAGACCGATGCGGCTTTGTGCATCGGCACCGACGGCTCCGTGAACCCGGAATCCCTGATCCGCTTCTCCCTGCTGTCGGCGCTCTCGACCCAGAACGAGAACCCGGAAGGGGCGTCCAAACCCTTCTCCAAGAACCGCGACGGCTTCGTCATGGGCGAGGGCGGGGCCGCCCTCGTGCTGGAGAATGCGGAGACCGCAAAAGCCCGCGGCGCGACGATCCTCGGCTATGTGCTCGGCTGCGGCGAACGGGGCGACAGCTTCCACCGCACCCGCTCGTCCCCGGACGGCGCGCCGGGCATCGCCGCCCTCCGGCAGGCCCTCGACGACGCGGGCGTGCTGCCGGACGACATCGACTACATCAACGCCCACGGCACCTCGACGCCCGAGAACGACAAGATGGAGGCCATGAGCTGCACCGCCGTGTTCGGCGAGCGCATGGCGCGCCTGCCGATCTCGTCGAACAAGTCGATGATCGGCCACACGCTCACGGCCGCCGGCGCAGTGGAGGCGGTGATGTCGCTCCTCACCATCGCCACCGGCCGCATTCCGCCCACCATCAATTACCAGGTGCCGGACCCGGCGATCCCCCTCGATGTGGTGCCCAACGTCGCCCGCGACGCGACGGTCGCCTACGTGCTCTCGAACTCCTTCGGCTTCGGCGGCCAGAACACCTGCCTGGTGTTCGGGGCCGAACCGAAGTGACTGTCATTTAAGGTGCGGCGAAGCCCTCCTCCCCCTTGTGGGGAGGAGGTGGAGGTGGGGGTGTCAGCGCCGCCATCTCAGAATGAAGCGCCGGCACCCCCACCCCTAGCCCCTCCCCACAAGGGGGAGGGGGACTACTGGAGCTGCACGCATGACTCGGGTTCTGGTGACAGGAGGCGGAAAAGGCGTTGGCGCCGCTATCGTGCGGGCGCTGGTTGCGGCAGGCTACGACGTGGACTTCACCTACCGCTCGTCCGGCGACGCGGCGAAGGCCCTGGCCGACGAGCTGATGCAGAGCTCTTCCGGCCGCACGGTCACGGCTCACGCGGTCGATCTCTTCGACAAGGCGGCGCTCGAGGCCTTCTGCGAGACCCTGGAGGGCGAGGGTTTTTTCGGGCTCGTGCACAATGCGGGCCAGCCCTATGACGCACTTGCGGCCATGATGCAGCAGGACAAGGCGGAGGCCGCCATGCAGGTGAACTTCTGGTCGTTCACCCGCATCGCCAAGTCCCTCATGCGCGGCATGATCCGGGCAAAGGCCGGGCGCATCGTGGCCATCGGCTCGGTGGCGGCGCTCCAGGGCAATCCCGGCAACGCGGCCTATGCGGCCTCCAAGGGCGCGCTGATCTCCTACTGCCGCACCCTCTCGGTCGAGACCGCCAAGCGCGGCGTGACCGTCAACGTGATCGCCCCGGGCTTCATCGACACGGACATGATGGACCCCTATGCGGCCTATCGCGACAACATGGAAAAGCAGATCCCGGCGGGCCGCTTCGCCAGGCCCGAGGAGATCGCGGGCCTTGCCGCCTTCCTCCTGAGCGATCCCGCCGCCTACGTCACCGGAGCGGTGCTCCCCATCGACGGCGGCCTGACCGCGATGCTGGGCGTGCATCGCTGATTCAGGGGAGGCATCCCGGGTCTGCGCAGCAGAACCCGGGATCGCCAGACGAGAATGGCGCTGTCATCCCGGCGAAGGCCGGGATCCGTAACCACAGGTTCTACCCATTCTAGCACCGTCAGCGGTTATGGATTTCCACGCCTGCGGCGCGGCCCTTCGGGTCCGTCTGCGCGGGAATGACAGTGTTGAGGCTCACGCACCAATTCCGACCCACGATCCCGGATCGGCTTTGCCGTCCGGCATGACGGCGGGAGCAAGGCTGCAACTTGCCATTCGCCAGTCTGCACTTTAAGCCGCCGTCTCAAGTTTTTCCTCTGCCATGGCCGGGATTGTCCCGGCCATCCGCGCCTTTTCCGATGAAAGACGTGGATTCCCGGCTCCGGGCTGACGCCGAACAGGATCTTTTCATGCGCTCTCTCCAGCTCTTCGGCGACCGTGACCTCCGCATCACTGAGATCGACGCCCCGCCGCCGCCCGCTCCCGGCGAGGTGCAGGTGCGGGTCAGGGCGCTCGCCCTCAACTATCTCGACGTCTGGGGCTTTCGCGGCATGGCCTTCGCCAAGCGCAAGATGCCGCAGGCGGTGGGCGTCGAGGCGTCGGGCGAGGTCGCGGCGGTGGGCGAGGGCGTGACCCGGTTCAAGGCGGGCGATCCGGTCACCATGTACGGGGCCGAGACCTGCGGCCATTGCCGGGCCTGCCGCGAGGGCCGCGACAATCTCTGCGAGAACGTGGCCGGCATCATGGGCTTCCATATCGACGGCTTCGCCCGGGAGCTGATCAACCGGCCGGAGCGGCTCGTGATCCCCGTGCCCGAGGGCGTGTCCTTCGAGCAGGCGGCCTGCGCGCCCATCGGGTTCGGCACCGTGCAGCACATGCTCTTCGACAACGCGAAGCTGGAGCCGGGCGAGTCGATCCTCGTCCATGCGGGCGGCTCCGGCATCGGCACGGCGGCGATCAAGATGGCGAAAGCCATCGGCTGCACCGTCTACACCACCGTGGGCGACGACGAGAAGGGCGAGAAGGCCAGGGCTCTCGGAGCCGATTTCGTGGTCAACTACCGCAAGGAGCGCTTCGAGGGCGAGGTTCGCCAGCTCACCCGGCGCAAGGGCGTCGACGTGGTGTTCGAGCATGTGGGGGCCGAGACCTGGAACGGCTCGCTCCTGTGCCTGAAGCGCGGCGGCCGTCTCGTCACCTGCGGCTCGACCTCGGGGGTGTCCACCACCATGAACCTGATGCAGCTCTTCCAGCAGCAATACCGCATCTTCGGGTCCTTCGGCTGCCGGATCGAGAACATCGTCCAGTCCCTGGACAAGATGGCCACGGGCATGACGCCCGTGATCGACGCGGTCTTCCCCCTCGACGAGTTTCAGAAGGGCCTGGAGCGGCTGGAGGGCCGCAAGGTGTTCGGCAAGGTGGTCGTGACCTTCTGACCCCCGTCTCGCCGGAAAAAACCGGTTCCCGCGCTTCCTGAAAAGCTCTAGGACAGGCTGCCGCGCAAGGCCAGGCCTAACGGCGCGGCCGGTTCCCTCAAGCCAGGACCTCTTCGTGCATTTCTCCCAACGCCCCCGCAGCCTCGCCTCGCGCCTGATCGAGACGATCATGGTGGGCTTCGTGCGCGGGGTCTTCGCCCTGTCGCGGGCTCTCGGCCCCGAGCGCTCGGGCGCTGTGGGCGCGGCGCTCGCGCGCTGGATCGGTCCCCTGCTGCGGGCCCACAGGACGGCGCTCGCCAATATCCGGGCGGCCTATCCGGGGATGCCGGACGCCAGGGTCAGGGCTCTGGCGCGAGCGGCCTGGGACAATCTCGGCCGCACGGGAGGCGAATACCCCCATCTCGGCACCCTGTTCGATTTCGACCCGGACCGCGCCGCCCCCGGCCGCACCGAGGTGGACGGGATCGAGCATTTCCTGAGCCTCAGGGACGATGGCAAGCCGGGCCTCGTCTTTTCCGCCCACCTGGCCAATTGGGAGCTGCCCGCCATCTGCGCCGCGCGCTTCGGGCTCGACACCACGGCGGTGTTCCGCGCGCCGAACGATCCGGCCATCGCCCGGGTCCTGCACGAGATCCGCAGCGAGACCATGGGAAACCTGGAGGCGGCGCGCCAGGGCGCGGCCTTCGCCATGCAGGGGGCGCTGGAGAAGGGCGGGCACCTCGGGATGCTCATCGACCAGCATTTCACCCGGGGCGTGATCGTGACTTTCATGGGCCGGCCCGCCCTGGTGAACCCGGTCCTGGGCAAATTCGCCCGCCGGTTCGACTGCCCGGTCCACGGGGTGCGGGTGATCCGCCTGCCAGGCCACCGGTTCCGGCTCCAGCTCACGCCTCCCCTCGACCTGCCCCGGGATCCCGACGGGCAGGTGAACGTGCAGGGGGCCATGCAGGCCATGACCCTTGTGGTCGAGGGCTGGGTCAGGGAACACCCGGAGCAATGGCTGTGGATGCACCGCCGCTGGCGGGCGCCGGCAGGCGCTCAAAACCTCGCTCAGGGCGTTGCTCAAGCTAACGTGAGTTCCCAATAAGGCCCGATTCGTGTTCCATGCCGGCATCATGGTGTCACGGCTGAAATGGTCTCTGGCGGCTCTCTGCGTCGCCGCTCTCATCCACCCTGCACTGGCGGATCCGCCCCGCGCGGTCGTCGAGCTGTTCACGAGTCAGGGCTGCTCGTCCTGCCCGCCGGCCGATGCGGTGCTGGCCGATCTCGCCCGCCAGCCTGAGATCGTCGCGCTCTCCTTCCCGGTGACCTACTGGGATTATCTCGGCTGGAAGGACACCCTGGCGCACGCGGCCTTC
>DASQTM010000278.1:0-2161 GCA_035641875.1 Microvirga sp.
AGCGTCCTGGAGCGCACCTGGGGCGGGTGAGAGGGCGGATCGGCGCGGCTCAACGGATCTCGTCCAGGCGGTCGAGCAGTCTGACATTGATGTCATGGATGCCCTCGGGCCGGTCGGGAGACCATCTGATCCCGTCGATGACCCCGTCCGGAAAGCTCTCGGCGAACACCCGCTTCAGCCGGCTGTCCATGAAGGCGTCGAACCCGCTGGAGGCCGGGAGAAGGCTGACGCTGGCGATCCGTCCGGCGATCTCGGGCCGCATGATGAAGTTGATCCACCTGTAGGCCGCCTCATCCTTGCGGCTCCCGCGCGGGATCACATAGGTGTGGATCCAGCCCGGCGAGGTGGATTTCGGCACGATGAACTTGAAGCTGGCATTCTCGGCGGCAAGCCCCAAGCCCAAATCCTGCCCGACCATGGCGGCGACGATGGCGCCGGAACGCAGGGCGTCGGGGATTTCATGCAGAACCGTAAAGCGCTTCACGATCCTCTTGCATGGCGCGAGTCCCGCGCCGACCCGGTCCATGATCGCCGCATAGGCCCCTGGGTCCCCATAGGCCGCGAAGGGGTCCATTCCGCCTGAAAAGGCGAACGCGGCCAGCATCGCAGAGCCGTCGGAGAGGGCGGTCCTGCCGGCGAGGCCCGGGTCGCACAGACCCGGATAATCCGCGAGCTTCGGCGCGGCCTCCACGTTCACCACCAGGCCGTCGGTTTCCCAATACGCCGGAACGCCGTAAACCTTGCCGCCGAACGTCATCTTGCGCCTGGTCGCCTCCCAGAGGGACGGAATGAAGAGATCCGTCCTGATCCGGCTCAAGTCGAGGGGCTTGTATGCCCCGACGATCCGTTTCGGACCGGCGGGGTCGTTGGGGCTCAGCTGGAAGAGATCCACGCCCGGCCGCCCACCGGGGCGCGGCGTCAAAGGCTCCTCGATCGTGGCCATCAGCCTGACATCGACCCCCGTCTCCCGCCGGAACTGCCGGATGATGTCGTCCGGAACCCGCACCCAGGTTCTGATGCGCAGGGTCTCGGCGGCGGCACCGCCGCCCGCCGCCATCGCGCCCAGGAGAGCGGCCGCCAGCATCACGCGGATCGGTTTGATCGACACCCTGCTTCTCCCCCGAGGGCCGGTTCCCGGCCATGGACCTCTGCGAAACTTTATCACAGGCTGGGGAGCTTCCTAGGTCCGGTTCGCGTGCGAACGGCTGACAGCGCCCTCCCATGCGGCTATGGGTAGGCTCCCCCTCCGGAGACCCTTCATGCGCAGCCTCTATCCCGAGATCGAACCCTACGACCACGGCCTGCTCGACGTGGGCGACGGGCACCGGGTCTATTGGGAGCTGTGCGGCAACCCGCGGGGGAAGCCGGTGGTGTTTCTCCATGGCGGGCCGGGCGGAGGCTGCACGCCGGTGCAGCGCCGGCTGTTCGACCCTGAAAAATACCGCATCCTGCTCTTCGACCAGCGCGGCTGCGGCCGCTCCCTGCCCTATGCGGAGCTCGAGGCGAACACCACTTGGCACCTGGTGGCCGATATCGAGCGCCTGCGCGCGATGATCGGCGTCGAACGATGGATGGTCTTCGGCGGCTCCTGGGGCTCGACCCTGGCGCTCGCCTATGCCCAGACGCACCCAAGGCGCGTCACCGAACTCGCGCTGCGGGGGATCTTCACGCTCCGCCGGGCGGAGCTGCTCTGGTACTACCAGGAGGGCGCGTCCTGGATGTTCCCGGACAAGTGGGAGCGCTTTCTCGCCCCGATCCCGCCCGAGGAGCGCGGCGACCTGATGGCGGCCTATCGCAGGCGGCTCATCCATCCCGATCCCGCCATCCAGCGGGAGGCCGCGCGCGCCTGGAGCCTGTGGGAGGGAGAGACCATCACCCTCCTGCCGAACCAGGACTACACCAGCCAGTTCGGCGACGAGCATTACGCCCTCGCCTTCGCCCGGATCGAGAACCATTACTTCGTCCATGAGGGCTTCCTCGAGGAGGGGCAGCTCATCCGCGACGCCCACCGCCTGAGGGACATCCCCGGCGTGATCATCCAGGGCCGCTACGACATCGCCACGCCCCCTAAGACCGCCTGGGACCTGCACAAGGCCTGGCCCGAGGCCCGCTTCATCATGGTGCCGGACGCAGGCCACGCGATCAGCGAGCCCGGCATCGC
>DASQTM010000279.1:0-7173 GCA_035641875.1 Microvirga sp.
CGCCCTGGCCAAATCGGCCCCGCGCCGGCGCCTGGCCTATGACGAACTGCTGGCCTCTCAGCTTGCGCTTGCCCTGGTCAGAAGCCGGATGCGGCGGCTGCCGGGCCGGGTGAACGCGGGCGACGGCCATCTGGTGGAGCGCCTGACGCGCGCCCTGCCCTTCGGGCTCACGGCGTCGCAGGTCCAGGCCGTGGAGGACATCCGCCGGGACCTGACCTCGGACAAGAAGATGCTGCGGCTCCTCCAGGGCGACGTGGGCTCGGGCAAGACAGTGGTCGGGCTCCTCGCCATGGCGAGCGCCATCGAGGCCGGACGACAGGCCGCCATGATGGCCCCCACCGAAATCCTCGCCCGCCAGCATTACGAGCGCCTCGCGCCCATGGCGGAGCAGGCGGGCCTGACCATTGCGCTGCTCACGGGGCGCGAGAAGGGCGCGGCCCGGAAGACGGTGCTGGCAGGGCTTGCGGACGGCAGCATCCAGATCGCGGTCGGGACGCACGCCCTGTTCCAGGAAGGCGTCGCCTTCCTGGACCTCGGGGTCGCCGTGGTGGACGAGCAGCACCGTTTCGGCGTGCACCAGCGCCTGGCGCTGGGCTCCAAGGGCGAGGCGGTGGACATCCTGGTGATGACGGCGACGCCGATTCCGCGCACCCTGGCGCTCACCTATTTCGGCGACATGGACGTGTCGGTGCTGAGCGAAAAGCCGGCCGGCCGCAAGCCCATCGCCACCAAGCTGATCTCCATCGACCGCCTCGACGAGGTGATCGGCGGCATCGGGCGGGCCATCGCCAACGGCGACCAGGTCTATTGGGTCTGCCCGCTGGTCGGCGAGTCCGAGAGCATCGATCTCGCGGCCGCCGAGGAGCGCTACGAGACGCTCCAGAGGTTCTTCGGCGACCAGGTCGGCCTCGTTCACGGCAAGCTTGCGGGGCGGGACAAGGACGCCGCCATGGAGCGGTTCTCTAAGGGAGAGACCAAGATCCTGGTGTCCACAACGGTCATCGAGGTGGGTGTGGACGTGCCCCATGCGACGATCATGGTGGTGGAGCACGCGGAGCGCTTCGGCCTGGCGCAGCTGCACCAGCTGCGTGGCCGCATCGGGCGCGGCTCCCGCTCCTCGACTTGCCTTCTCGTCTACAAGGGCCCACTCGGCCAAGTGGCCCAGGCGCGGCTCGAGATGATGCGCCAGACCGAGGACGGCTTTCGCATCGCCGAGGAAGACCTGCGCCTTCGCGGCGAAGGCGAGGTGCTGGGCACCCGCCAGTCCGGCCTTCCAGGCTTCAAGCTGGCCCGCTTGGACCTGGACGGCGACCTGCTGGCAGCCGCCCGCGACGACGCCCGCCTCATCGTGGACCGGGACCCCGACCTGGAAAGCGCCCGGGGGCAGGCCCTGCGGGTGCTGCTCTACCTGTTCGAGCGGGACTCGGCGATCAGGCTGCTGCGGGCCGGCTGAAGATGCCCTGTCATTCCGGAGCGGCGAAGCGAAGCCCGGAATGACAGCGCTCTAAGAGCGACGCCTCATTCCACCGTCACGGATTTGGCGAGATTGCGCGGCTGGTCCACGTCTTTGCCCATGAAGACGGCCGTGTGGTAGGCAAGCAGCTGGATCGGGATCGCGTGGACGATCGGGGCCACGACAGGATGGACCGAGGGCATCACGATGGTGGCCATGGTGTCGAGGCCGGTTTCAAGCGCGCCCCTCTCGTCGGTGATGAGGATGATGCGCCCGCCCCGCGCCGCCACCTCCTGCATGTTGGAGACGGTCTTCTCGAAAATGGAATCGAAAGGGGCGATCACGATCACCGGCATGGTCTCGTCGATCAGTGCGATGGGTCCGTGCTTCAGTTCGCCCGCCGCATAGCCCTCTGCATGGATATAGGAGATCTCCTTGAGCTTCAGGGCGCCTTCCATGGCGAGCGGATAGGCGGTGCCGCGGCCGAGATAGAGCACG
The DNA here is from genome assembly GCA_035641875.1 of Microvirga sp. Classification (GTDB taxonomy): domain Bacteria; phylum Pseudomonadota; class Alphaproteobacteria; order Rhizobiales; family Beijerinckiaceae; genus Microvirga. The sequence goes on from DASQTM010000279.1 coordinate 1,952, forward strand.
TCCTTGGCCTTGGAGAGCTCGCGGGACAGAACCTCGATCTGGTGCTCGCGCTTCATCGCCTCGTTCATGACGCCCGGCACGCCGACCAAGGCCTCCACCAGCTCCTTCTCGTCCTTGTCGCTCAAGGTGCCGCGGGCGCGGCCTGCCGCGATGGCCAGCGTGAGGAGCACTGTGAGCTGGCAGGTGAAGGCCTTCGTGGAAGCCACGCCCACCTCCACCCCGGCCAGCGTCTGCGCCACCACCGCGCTTTCGCGCGCCATGGTTGAGGTCGGCACGTTGACGACCGCCATCGTATGCTGCTTCTCGGCCGTGGCGTAGCGCAGCGACGCCAGGGTGTCGGCCGTCTCGCCCGACTGGGAGACGAAGAGCGCAAGGCTCCCGGGCTCAAGGGGAGCCTCCCGGTAACGGAATTCGGACGCCACGTCGATTTCCACCGGGATGCGGGCCAGGCGCTCGAACCAGTATTTGGCGATGAGCCCGGCAAGATAGGCGGTGCCGCAGGCGGAGATGGACAGGCGCTTCAGATCCTTGAAGTCGAAGGGCAGCTCGAAGGGCAGCTCGACCCGTCCGGCGGCGAAGTTGACGTAATGGGCCAGGGTGCGGCCCACCACCTCCGGCTGCTCGTGGATCTCCTTGGCCATGAAATGGCGGTAATTGCCCTTGTCGGCCAGGAAGGAGCCGACAGGGATCTTATGCCGGGTCCGCCGCACCGGCAGGCCCTTCTCGTCCCGGATGTCGATTCCCGTGCGGCGCAGGATCGCCCAGTCGCCCTCGTCCAGATAGGCGATCTCGTCCGTGAACGGGGCCAGCGCCAGGGCGTCCGACCCGAGATACATCTCGCCCTCGCCATAGCCCACGGCGAGCGGCGCCCCATGGCGCGCGCCGATCAGCAGATCGTCCTCGCCGGAGAACAGAAAGCCGAGGGCAAAAGCCCCGCGCAGGCGCGGCAGGGTCACGGCGACGGCCTCGATGGGCGGGCGGCCCTGGCGCATCTCGTAGGTGACGAGCTGGGCCACCACCTCGGTGTCCGTTTCGGTCTCGAAGCCGATGCCCTTGGCCTCGAGGCCTGCCTTCAGCTCCCGGAAATTCTCGATGATGCCGTTATGGACCACCGCCAGCCGGTCGGTGGCGTGCGGGTGGGCGTTGGTCTCGTTGGGCTTTCCGTGGGTGGCCCAGCGGGTATGCCCGATGCCGATGACGCCCGAGAGCGGGGCCTGGGACAGCTTGACCTCGAGGTTGCGAAGCTTTCCCTCGGCCCTGCGCCGGTCGAGACGTCCGCTTTCCAGTGTAGCGACCCCGGCGGAATCGTAACCGCGGTATTCCAGGCGCTTGAGGGCCTCCACGATCTGCGGCGCTACAGGCGTCTTGCCAATGATCCCGACGATTCCGCACATTCCCCAAAGATTCCTTCTCGAATTCGACGATCGCTAAGCTTGAGACTCCTGCTACAGAGCCGGTTCGTGGCGCTCAAATCAACTTGCGTGTCCGAATGTGACACGGTTCATTTCTTCTTAACGGCCTTCGCCTTCTCGCGGAATCCCAAGGCCCAGCCCTCTTTTACCGCCTGGCGGCTTCGTCCGAGGCCGAGGCCGTCGTCCGGCACGTTCTCGGTGATGACCGAGCCGGACCCGACATAGGCGCCCCGCCCGATGGAGACAGGGGCCACGAGGGACGAATTGGAGCCGATGAAGGCTCCCTCCCCGATCTCGGTCCGGTACTTGTTGAAGCCGTCGTAATTGCACGTGATGGTGCCCGCCCCGATATTGGCCTCGGGCCCCACGCTGGCGTCGCCGAGATAAGTCAGGTGGCTCACCTTCGCGCCCGCCCCGAGCTCCGTGTTCTTGATCTCCACGAAGTTGCCGACCTTGGCCCCCGGGCCGATGGACGCGCCGGGACGCAGGCGTGCGAAGGGACCGACATTCGCGCCGGAGGCGATCCGGGCGCCTTCCAAATGGCTGAAGCCGTGAACGACGGCCCCCTCCTCGACGGTCACGCCGGGGCCGAAGACCACATGCGGCTCGACCACCACGTCCCGCCCAAGCTGCGTGTCGTGGCTGAAGAAAACCGTCTCGGGGGCTACGAGGGTGACGCCGGACATCATGGCCGCCTGGCGAAGACGGTCCTGCATCATCCGCTCGGCGGCGGCGAGCTGGGCCCGGTCGTTGATCCCGTGCACCTCCTGCTCCGGCACCACGGCGAAAACCGCCCTGTGGCCGAGATCGCGCGCGATGGCGACGATATCCGTCAGGTAGTATTCCCCCTGGACGTTGCGTTTTTCGACCCGGTCCAGGAGCGCAAGGGCCAGGTCCCCGCGGATCGCCATCAGGCCCCCGTTGCAGAGGGTGATCGCCCGCTCCGCCTCGCTCGCATCCTTGTGCTCGCGGATCGCCAGGAGCTCGTCGCCGGAGGTGATGAAGCGGCCGTACCCGGTGGGATCCCGCGCCTCGAAGCCAAGGGCCACCACGGCCGCCCCCTCGGCCAGAGGGGCGCGCAGGGTGGCAAAGGTCTCCGTCGTCACGAGGGGCGTGTCCGCATAGGCGACGATCACGTCGTCGGGCTGCTCCTGCAGGGCCTCCCGGGCGCTCAACACCGCATGGGCCGTGCCCAGCCTGTCCCGCTGCACGTAGATCCGGGCGGCGGGCAGGATCGTCCGGGCCTCCTTCGCCACGTCCTCCCGGTCCGGCCCGATGACCGCGACGGCCGCCGTCGCCCCGGCCCCGGTCACCGCGGCCAGAACATGGCCCAGCATCGAGCGGCCGGCGACCTGATGCAGAACCTTGGGCTTGCCGGATCTCATCCGCGTGCCTTCGCCGGCCGCGAGCACGACGGCGAGGCAGGTTCGTGACGACGTCACAAGGGGTTGGGTCAAGGTCATCAGGTTCGGATCCGGTGGCGATCTGAGGGGCAGCTAGCCCAGAGTGGGTATTTCCGCAATCCACTCAAGGCAAAGGGGAAGTTTGTGTCACCGCCACGTTTACTTCACGCTTATGATTGACGATATGTATGAACACTCCCTTTTTCTGGCTGAAGAGCCTCGTTCATACAAGAGTATCCCTGTGCCGGTTCTGCTGGGCGGTTCATCGCCTTCTCATCCCCGTCGGCGCGACATGCTGGCTTATGTCGGCGTCTCCCTGGCCGGTCTCGCCTACGCGCCTGCCGTTCGGGCTCAGACGCCTCAGAACATTATTGCCACGAGAATGGGCGACGGCCAGCGCTTCGATCCGGCCGCCGTGGCCGAGCTTGCCCGGCAGTTGGCCGGCAAGCCGTTCGTCCCGGCTCCGAACGACCTGCCGGACGCGTTCTCGAACCTGACCTACGAGCAGTATATCTCCATCAGAGCGCTTCAGCCGCCCGTCTGGAGCTCGGACGGGCGCAGCATCGCCGTGGAGCCGCTCCACCGCGGCTTCGTGTTCAACAATTCCGTCGATCTCTATCTGATCGAGGATGGTGCGGTGCGCCGGATCGGCTACAATCCGTCCCAGTTCGACTACGGCCGCATCAACGTGCCGAACAACCTGGGCGATATCGGTTTCTCAGGCTTCCGCCTCATCGCCCAGCCTGGAGACGGCAAGCCGTTCGATTTCGCCATCCTCCAGGGCGCCACCTTCTTCCGCGCCCTCGCCCGCGGCCAGAACTACGGGGCCATCGCGCGGGCGCTCACCCTCAAGCCGGCGGAGGCGAGAGGAGAGGAATTCCCGATTTTCCGAGCTTTCTGGCTCGAACGGCCCGCGGCTGGAAGCAACGCCATCACGGTCCATGGGGTGATCGATTCCGAATCGACCACGGGCGCCATCCGAATGACCTTCCGTCCGGGCAACATGACCATCGTGGATGTGGAGACCAGTCTCTTCCCCCGGGTCGCGCTGGAGCACGTGGGCCTCGGCGGCATCGGCTCGACCTATTTCTACGGGCCCAACGACCGCCGGAACGCCGAGGACATCCGGCCGGCCGTGTACGAATCGACCGGGCTTCAGATGCTGAACGGCCAGGGGGAATGGCTCTGGCGTCCCCTGCACAATCCCGAAACCCTGCAGATCTCGGCTTTCGTGGACAACGCCCCCCGCGGGTTTGGCCTGCTCCAGCGGGATCGCTCCTACGAGGCGTTCCAGGACGACGACCAGCGCTTCGAGCGCCGTCCGAGCCTGTGGATCGAGCCCTTGGGCGAGTGGGGCCAGGGAAGCGTGCAGCTCCTCGAAATCCCCACCGAGGCCGAGATCAACGACAACATCCTGGCCTATTGGCGGCCCAAGGCCCCCATGGCGGCAGGATCGGAGGTGGCGTTCGCCTACCGGCAGTACTGGGGCTGGAACGCGCCGGAGCGGCCCCCTCTCGCAACCGTGGCCGCAACCCGGGCCGGCCGGGGAGGCGGCGGGCGGCGGCGGCGCTTCACGGTGGATTTTTCCGGCGACATGCTGGGTGACAATCTGCCGGGGGACCTAAAATCGGTCTTAACGGTTGGTCCTGGGACGTTTCAGAACCTGAAACTCTGGCCCTATCCGGATAGAAAGACGGTCCGGGTCGCATTCGAGCTTGACCCGGGCAACGAAAACGCGTGTGAGATGCGTCTCATCCTCGAAGCAGGCGGGAAACCGATTAGCGAGACATGGCTTTATCGTTGGACACCGTAGGTCCCGATTCGAACGTGGCGTCCCTCGGGCGGCCCGATGCGGTCATGCCGCCGGAGAAGCATCTGGACATGCCGACGCAATCCCTGCGTCGCTGGTCGGCGTCGCAGGAGCGCAAGCCCCTGGCCGAGCATCCCCGCATGAAGACATGGCTGGCGCGCCTGTTCGTGTTCGGCGGCGCGCTGCTCCTCACCGCCTACGGCATGTACGAGATGTACCAGGTGGTGTCGGTGAGCCGCACCACAGTGCTCCAGTGGGTGCTGGTTGCGCTGTTTACCGTGAACTTCTCCTGGATCGCGGTCGCCTTCACCAGCGCGCTCCTGGGCTTCCTCACTCTGCTCAGGCAGCCCCGGCACGCGCCCGCCATGCCCGCCTCGCTGCAGCATCGCACCGCCATCGTCATGCCCGTCTACAACGAGCAGACCTCGAGGACCTATGCGGCCCTGGAGGCGATCTATGAATCGGTCCAGGTCACGGGCCTCGGCGACCATTTCGATTTCTTCATCCTGTCAGACACCACGAACCCGGACGCCTGGATCGCCGAGGAGCGAGCCTACCTTGCCTTGAGGGAGCGCCTGGGCCCGAACGCCCGCTTCT